>DWXL01000047.1 GCA_019119235.1 Candidatus Blautia excrementigallinarum
GAGCCGTACTATGAGTTCCGGCTGGAGCTTCCCGGAGAGATGCTGGGGAGAGCCATGGCGGATATCCAGAAAATGCAGGGCAGCTTTCAGCCGCCGGAAACGGACGGAGAGACAGCCGTGCTCACCGGAACAGCTCCGGTGGCGGAGATGCGGGACTATCAGAAGGAGATCAATTCCTATACCCGGGGAGCGGGACGTCTTTTCTGCAGCCTGAAAGGATACGCGCCCTGCCGGAATCAGGATGAGATCGTGGAGCGGATCGGCTATGATCCGGAACGGGATCTGGAGAATCCGACCGGTTCTGTTTTCTGTTCCCACGGCGCGGGGTTTGTGGTTCCGTGGGATCAGGTGGAAGAATATATGCACACAGACAGCGGCATAGATGAGGATTCTCTGGAAGCAGATTCCTGGTATGAGGATCTGTCCGATCCGGGAAACGGCGCAGGATATTATGAAAATCCTGCAGACGTAAACCCTGGATCAGCCGGCGGTATGGTCCCAAAAGTTTCCGGCAGCAGCGGAAGTTTTGGCGGAAGTGCAAAGACAGGATACGGCAACAGAGAAAAAAAAGCGGGCGGTTATTCCTACAGTGGAAGTTATGAGGAGGAAGAAGAACTTCAGGCGATTTTTGAAAGAACCTTCGGCCCTGTAAAAAGAAACCGGGGAGCTTTTCAGAAAAAAACAGTACAGGCTCCCTCGGAGACGAAACGCTACAGGCCGGGAAAACCCAAAAAAGAAGAATATCTTCTAGTGGACGGCTATAACATTGTATTTTCCTGGGATGAGCTGCGGGAACTGGCGGAAGAGAATATCCACGCCGCCTGTGATAAACTGAAAGACATTCTCAGCAACTACCAGGGATACCGCAAATGCACCCTGATCCTGGTATTCGACGCCTATAAGGTGGAAGGCCATCAGGAGGAAGTGGTTCCCTATCATAACATCTATGTGGTATATACCAGAGAAGCGGAGACGGCGGACCAGTGTATCGAAAAAACTGTCCACCGCATCGGCCGGGAACATCAGGTGACTGTGGCTACGTCAGACGGACTGGAGCAGGTGATCATCCTGGGACAGGGCGCCCACAGGCTTTCCGCCCAGGGATTGAAACAGGAGATCGAAGACGCGGAAAAAGTGGGAAAACAGGAATGGAGACAGAGACGGCAGAGCAGCAGGAATTACCTGTTTGACACCGCGGACGAAAAAACACAGGAATATATAGAAAAAGTGCGTCTTGGCGAAAAAAACCCAGATTGTATTTGATAAAATACAAAAAAACTGGTAAAATATAGGTAAGAGAAAGACTCCCTGTACCGGATTATCCTCCGGCAGGGGGTTTTAAATTGAAAACGAGATTATGTTATGTGAACTGGCATATGGGAAAGGACGTGAATTTATGTTTGAAACTGGCGAGTATATTGTTTATGGAAAGACGGGCATCTGTCAGGTGATGGGCGTGACGACCATGAATATGGAAGGAATACCGAAAGACCGTCTGTATTATATCCTGCGTCCCGATGGAGCGACAGAGGGAACGATTTTTACCCCGGTGGATAATGACAAAATGGTAATGAGAAGGCTGCTGACAAGAGAGGAAGCAGAGGAACTGATCGATGAGATCCCGGAAATAGAAGTGCTGGGGATTGAGAACGAGAAACTCCGTGAAGAGACATATAAAGAATGTATCCGGGGCTGCCAGTGTCGGGAGCTGATGCGGATGATCAAGACGATCCGTTACCGCAAAAGAGACCGCCTTGCGAGAGGCAAGAAGGCCACTGCCACCGACGAGAAATATCTAAAGACTGCGGAGGAAAACCTCTACGCCGAGTTTTCCATTCTTCTGGACGTTCCCAAAAACAGAATGGAGGATTACATCCGGGAGAGGATAAAAGATCGGGAAAAGGACTGAATATTACCTGAACGACCAATATAATACCTGAACGACTTAATACGGAATAAAAATAATGTGTTGAAATATCAGTGACGGCATAATTTCAGCCACCGGGAGGATATTTCTTTGAAAACATTCAGGATTGCTGATGAGAACAGAGAAAAATATATAGAAGAGGCTTTTCGGAATAACCGTTTTCTCTGTATGGTTGCCGCAGTGTTCTGCATAGCCATCGAGGCGTTTAATACAGTGCGGGCTCTTTTTCTTTCCAACAGTGGACTTTCGACACTGAACAATCGGATTTATTTTGGATTCTATGTATTCCTTCTGATAACTTCTGTCCTGTATTTCTTTTTCGTAAGTATGCTGGGAAAGAAACCTGGTACTGGAAATGCGGTCTGTCTTGTTTATGCGGGTATTGTTCTTTTGTGGAACACCTGCCTGAACGTATATGATATCGTCCGCTCTTCCGGAGTGCATGTGATCATGGCGGTCACCATGATGATCACCTTTGCGGCTATCGTAACCGCCAGGCCGGCATATACGCTCATCAATATCTGGATCAATTATTTTATCTTTATGACAGTGTCGTCGATCCCGCTTTTTTCCGGAGAAGGATTCAATTATACCATTACGGCGCTGATCTCCAGTATGATCGGCCTTGTGGGATACAGGCGGCTGTGTATTGAACTGGAACAGGGCCGGCAGATCAGAGAAATCGGTCAGAAACTGGACGAACGCAGGATGTGGCTTACCCGGGAACAGTACGAGCTGATCAGCCAGAACGCTGGATTTATTACTTTTCAGTGGGAACCGGAAACTGACAGGATCATTTTTTCCCAAAATTGGACAGAAATATTTGAAGATCACAATGTGATTCCGGGTTTTCTTTCTTTTGTGGATAATTCCACACTGATCGAACAGGAGCAGAAACGCAGAATACGCTGCTGCATAGAAGAAATACAGACCGGTCCGGGGTATCAGAACCTGGAGCTTCTGCTCCCGGTGAA
>DWXL01000282.1 GCA_019119235.1 Candidatus Blautia excrementigallinarum
CAGCCGGAATTCCTGGAAGGAGACGCCGTACAGCTGGCCGAGCACAAAACAACCCTGTATGATTATCTCTGCCCGTTCCCGGAAGAATATGAAATGACTTATACTCCTTCGGAGGAATTTACCGTTCCGGACTGCACGTCGACTGACCGGAATTTTTATGTGCTGAATCAGGGATGTTTTGACCACTATGACAGACAGCAGCTCCTGGACTACTGCAAAATGCGGCTTAATAACGGGGCGGCTGTTGTCCGTTTCAAATTTTCTGACCAGGACGCCTATGATATGGCTTACACTGAATGGATACAGGACGGATATGTCCGGCATGCGGCGGAGTATTATCTGGAACTGTACGGGCTTGGCAGCGTGGAATATCATTACGGCCTTTTACAGAATATGAAAACAATCTATCTGATGTTTTAGAGGAGATGAATGCGTATGATGGATATAATGCTGAGATTTATGAATATTATTGAGAGAGTGCGTACCGTGCCGGCTGTATCCGGCGCGGCTTCGGCGGCTTTCGCTGTTCTCCTTGTGTTCGGCGTGCTGAACTGTATTCTTGGATACAGGTTGCTCCGGTTCTGGATGATGCTGTTCGGTTTTGTGATCGGCGCGGGCATCGGCCTGGGCGGCGCTTTCAGTATGGGCGTCCGGGAGAGAACGGTATTTATTGCCGCTGCTGTCGGTGTTGGAATCGTTCTGGCTGTGATTGTTTTTCTCAGTTATAAAGCGGGTATTTTCGTACTGGGCGCAGGACTTGGGATGAGTGTTGCGATATATGTCCTGCATCCCACGTCATCTCTGGTGTTCTTTCTGTGTATCCTTGCGGGGGTACTGCTGGGAAGCCTGGCTATGAAATGGGCCAGGGAAGTGATCATTGTCGGCACCAGTCTTATGGGAGGAGCCATGGCGGGCGTTTCGGCTGCGAAGCTGGGAGGCCTGGCAGATATTCCATACGGTATTCTTCTTAGTATCGGATTCGCCCTTCTGGGAATGCTGATTCAGTTTGCCACGAACCGCAGACGTGTAGAAGAAGATGAGGATGACCTGGATTATGAGGAAGATGAAGCGGAGGAACTGAGAGAGAGAAGGGTTTCCGCAGATGGCAGAAAGAAAAAAATCAGCCGGAAAGAGCGGGAGTACATGACTGCTGACGTTGATGATTTTGACAGAACCAGAGACTATAGTCCCCGGAGAAGAGTGCGGCAGTCCGACGAGGAAATTGACGAGGAGCTTCTCGACGAGGAGATCCTGAACGAAATGATGGAGGAGGAAGACCGGAAAAGCGACCTTATGTGGGAAAAGATTTCAGGAAGGGCGCGCCGGAAGAAAAAAGATCATGGCAAAAGAAGCGAAGACTAACGCAATGAGGATGCTGGAAAGAGCAAAAATACCCTATGAGGCGCTTACATATGAATGTGATGAATTCATTGACGGGATCCACAGCGCGGATCTGACGGGAGCGCCTTATGAACAGTCATATAAGACTCTTGTGATGGAAGGAAAAAGCGGCGGGTATTATGTGTTTGTGGTTCCGATCATGAAAGAAGTGAACCGCAAGGCTGCGGCCAGAGCGGTAGGAGAGAAGACCGTGGATATGATACATGTGAAGGATATCCTGAAGATAACAGGATATGTGCGGGGCGGATGCAGCCCTGTGGGCATGAAGAAACCATATCCGGTAATCTTTGACGGTTCAGTGGGAAATTTCAGAGAAATTTATGTGAGCGGAGGGCGGATCGGCCTGACGCTGAAAGTTCCTGTGGACGGGCTTCTCAGGATAACAAATGGAAAAACGGCAGATATCACTGTGAAGTGATGTCTGCCATTTTTTTGATAGAAAACCTTGTATTTTGATATTCTGCAAGAATGCGCCGCGGGCATCAGTTGTCTTCGGCGTCTTCCTCGCTTACCTGGTATACGTGGCGTTTCTTTGCCATTTCATCGCTTGCCAGATATTCGTCATAGGTGGTGATCTTGTCGATCAGGGTGCCGTTGGGCAGGATTTCCATGATTCTGTTGGCTGTGGTCTCGACAAACTGATGGTCGTGGGAAGTAAAAAGAATAACTCCCGGGAACTTGATCAGTCCGTTATTCAGCGCGGTAATAGATTCCATGTCCAGATGGTTGGTGGGCTCGTCCAGGATCAGGATATTCGCGCCGGAGATCATCATTTTGGAGAGAAGACAGCGGACTTTTTCTCCACCGGAGAGAACCCGGACTTTTTTTACGCCGTCCTCGCCGGGAAACAGCATACGTCCCAGGAAACCGCGGACATAGGTGGAGTCCTTGATCTCGGAATACTGAGTGAGCCAGTCGGTGATCGTCAGGTCATTGTCAAATTCCTGCGTATTGTCCTTGGGGAAATATGCCTGGGAAGTTGTGACGCCCCATTTGTAATTACCCTCATCCGGTTCCAGTTCTCCCATAAGGATACGGAAGAAGGTGGTGATCGCCTGTTCGTTGGCGCCGACAAAAGCGACTTTATCGTTATGTCCCAGAGTGAAGGAAATGTTGTCAAGAACCTTTACTCCGTCGATGGTCTTGGACAGGTTTTCCACCATCAGGACCTCGTTTCCGATCTCGCGGTTGGGACGGAAATCGATGTAGGGATATTTACGGCTGGAGGGACGCATTTCATCCAGCTGGATTTTCTCCAGGGCACGTTTCCTGGAAGTGGCCTGACGGGATTTGGATGCGTTGGCGCTGAAACGGGAAATAAATTCCTGCAGCTCTTTGATCTTTTCCTCTTTCTTTTTGTTGGCTTCTTTCATCTGTTTGATAAGAAGCTGGCTGGATTCAAACCAGAAATCGTAGTTTCCCGCATAAAGCTGGATCTTACCGTAGTCGATATCGGCTGTATGGGTGCAGACTTTATTCAGGAAATAACGGTCATGGGAAACCACGATAATCGTGTTTTCAAAATTAATCAGGAATTCCTCAAGCCATTCGATCGCCGGAAGATCCAGGTGGTTGGTGGGCTCGTCCAGGAGCAGGATATCCGGGTTGCCGAAAAGGGCCTGGGCCAGCAGGACCTTCACCTTCTGGCTTCCTGTCAGTTCGGACATCTGCATATAATGAAATTCCGTTTCAATTCCAAGACCATTGAGAAGGGTCGCCGCGTCGGACTCCGCTTCCCAGCCGTTCATTTCGGCAAATTCGCCTTCCAGTTCGCTGGCACGGATGCCGTCCTCATCGGTAAAATCCTCTTTGGCGTAAATGACTTCCTTTTCTTTCATGATCTCGTAAAGTCTCGCGTTGCCCATGATCACAGTGTCCAGAACAGGATACGCGTCATATTTGAAATGATCCTGCTGCAGGAAGGACAGACGCTGGCCAGGAGTAATGGCGACTTCGCCCTTAGTGGGTTCCAGCTGGCCGGAAAGGATTTTCAGGAAAGTGGATTTGCCTGCTCCGTTGGCTCCGATCAGTCCGTAGCAGTTGCCTTCTGTAAACTTGATGTTTACATCTTCAAAGAGAGCCTTTTTGCCTACTCTCAGTGTGATATTATTTGCTGAAATCATAAGATACCTCTTTTCTTCGTTATGGTTTCGTCATCTTCGTTCTTATGTGCCGTTAACACAGCTCAATCCCCATTGTACCGTAAAGCTGGGATTTTGCAAGAGTTATTTCTTGAAAAAAAGAAGGAATGCTGATATAATCCTGTTTCAAAAGAAAAAAATGAGGGATATTCTGGGAATATCTTTACAGAAAGGCAGAGAAATCAGATGACAGAAATTATGAATACACTGACCGGGCTTATGGCCGAAAATCTGTGGGCCGCTCCGGTATTGAGCCTTTTTGCCGGCATAGTTACATCTTTTACACCGTGTTCCCTGGCCTCTGTGCCGATGCTTCTGGCCTGTGTGGGAGCTGTCGGGGCCGACAGGAAGAAATCGTTAAGGCTTTCCCTTGCCATGGCAGCCGGTATGGCGGTTACCTTCGGGATCTTTGGTTCCGTGGCTTCTTTCATCGGACACAGAATGCATGAGGCGGGGCACTGGTGGGCGATCCTGATGGGAGTGCTGATGGTGTTTATGGCTCTTCAGGTATGGGGGATCGTCAATATTATCCCACATATCCATCTGTCGAAATACGGGACGAAGAAAGGCTATGCAGGAGCTTTTCTGACAGGAGCGCTCAGCGGTGTGTTTGCCTCCCACTGCGCGGTTCCGGTAATGATCGCTCTCCTGGCCCTTGTGGCTGAACTGGGCAGGAACGCCTGGTGGGGCGTTCTTCTGATGGTGCTCTATGCTCTGGGCCACAGTCTGCTCCTGATCGGGACAGGGATAGGATACGGTTATATAGAAAGGATCGCATCAGATCCTTCCTATAAAAAGGCGGGGATCTGGCTGAGGAGAATTCTTGGTCTGGTGATCCTTGCTGTGGGGATTTTGTTGATATTTGGTGAAAAATAAAGGTTTATGTTCGCGTAACGTGTTGAATTTTCACAAATTCACTGCTATAATATGGCTGTAAATGGATTATTTGAAGACATCAGAGAGAGGACATAAATTATGTTGATTACAAGAGAGTGTGA
>DWXL01000283.1 GCA_019119235.1 Candidatus Blautia excrementigallinarum
AGCAGCTGACAGGCGATATGCCTCTGGTACTTCACGGCGGCACAGGAATCCCGGCAGACATGATCAAGAAAGCGATCAGCCTGGGCGTTTCCAAGATCAATGTAAATACAGAGTGTCAGCTCTCTTTCGCAGAAGCTACACGCAAATATATCGAAGAAGGCAAGGATCAGCAGGGCAAGGGTTACGACCCGCGTAAACTTCTGGCTCCCGGCTTCGAAGCGATCAAGGCTACAGTAAAAGAGAAAATGGAACTCTTCGGTTCTGTAAATAAAGCCTGAGGAAGAGCAGGCCTGCGGTGAAGATGATCCGGGACGGATCCAGTCCCAGAGATACAATGGACGGAGCCGACAGGTCCGGAATTGAATGAAATGAACAGGTTCGGCCTGCCGCGTTGACGCGGCAGGCCGTGTTTGTTGAAGTTCACTGTACAGGAAGGCATATCTATACAGAAGAAATGGAGAAAACGTTGAAGTTTACTGTACAGAAGAGCATATATATACCGAAAAAACACAAGAAATCTTAAAATATACGGTAATAGTGTCTTGAAGAATTGGGATAGAGCAGGTGCAGATATGAAAGACCATATGGTGATCATGAATTTTACAGATATATATAAGGAGCAGGAATTCTGGCGGGACGGAGATCCTGCATGGACAGAGCTGACTCAGCTCACAGGCTGCAGCTGTTACTGTGATGAGGAGGCGGCGAAAGTCCTCCGGCAGGAGATCGGGAAATTTCCTGTGAAAGGTATTCATTTCCTGGATTCCGGCAATTATCATTATATGAGCCTTCTATGGATGGAAAAAATCGACATGCCTTTCCGTCTGATCCTTTTCGATAATCATACAGATATGCAGCCGCCGGCTTTCGGCGGACTTCTTTCCTGCGGAGGATGGGCGGCGGAGGCTCTGGAAAAACTTCCTCATTTACAGGAGGTGATCCTCATAGGCCCGGATCAGGAAGCGTTCGATCAGGTGGATCAGGAAGCGTTCGACCAGATGGATCCGGAAGCGCAAAAACGGGTGAGATTTCTTTCCAGGGAAAAACTGAGAGAGAGGCATGAGCGGGAAATCATACACTTCATTGAGGGGCTTCCGACAGATCTTCCGTACTATCTGTCTGTGGATAAAGATGTTCTGAGACCGGGAGACGCTTCCACATCCTGGAGCCAGGGCGATATGAAACTGGAGGAACTTCTGAAATATCTGGAGCTGATTTTCCGGAATCAGGTCGTGCTGGGAATGGACGTCTGCGGGGAATGCGATCCGGATTCCGTTATGGACGGAAGATGTAACGATATGGCGAACAGAAAACTGCTGAAACTATCAGAAAGATACTGACAATAAGAGGACATGTAATGAAGAATGAATTGTTTCAAATCGGTCCGTTTACCGTATACGGATATGGCCTGATGATCGCCGTGGGCGTGATGGCGGCGTGGATCACGGCGGAATACCGGGCAAAAAAAATGAAAATGCAGTACGAGCATATTTTTTATCTGGTCATCTGGTGCCTGGTGGGAGGGATGCTCTGCTCCAAGCTCCTTTTCTGGATCACGGAATGGAAAGAGCTTGTGCGAAACCCTGGATTCGTGCTGAACACTATCGGCGACGGATTTGTGGTATACGGAGGAATTATCGGCGGCGTTCTGGCAGGATGGCTGTACTGCAGGATAAAGAAACTGAACTTCCTGGCATATTTTGACCTTGTGATCCCATCCGTGGCTCTTGCTCAGGGCTTCGGCAGGATCGGCTGTCTGCTGGCCGGGTGCTGTTACGGAAGAGAAACGGACAGTGCGTTTTCCATCACGTTTCATGATTCAGAATTTGCGCCCAACAACGTGACGCTGGTTCCCACCCAAGTTTATTCCAGCGTGCTGGATTTTCTTAATTTTGCCGCGCTTCTGGCGATCGCAAAAAGAAAAAAAACAGACGGTCAGGTGGGGGCGTGCTATCTGATCTTCTACAGCGCCGGACGTTTTATCCTGGAGTTTTTCCGCGGGGATCTGGTCCGGGGAAGCGTTGGGAATCTTTCCACGTCCCAGTTCATCAGTATCTTTACTTTTGCGGCGGGAAATATCCTGTTGATGCGGTGCGGGAGAAGCCGGCAAAGTAAGAAACGGTAGTATCTGAATGAAAACAGGCAGGATAAAAAATGGTAATATCCGGACAGAAGCAGAAAATATTTCCGGGTTCTCAGACATAGAATATATCAATTCTGCGCGGTGGTGGATATTTTATGCTGAGGAGTGAAGATTACGGATTTGCCAAAGGGGAAGAAAACACCGGAGCCATATCTGAGCAGATGGGATCGGAGGCTATGCCTGAGATCAGCGGAAACCGGGAATTATCAGATGCTGAAATACAGGAGAGGTCTGAAAACATGCCGCTTCGGGAAGAACCTGCCATCTCGCCTGCTCAGGACAAGAATTACAGAAATTACATTGTGAGATACAGCCAGAACATATACGGTTCCACAGATTATGAATCAGACAGGACCTTTCAGATCATCAATGAGCGGTTCGGGATTATCTATACGCCTGCGGAGCAGACGTCGCCGGAGTTTAACAGCTACACTTACTCCTCCGTTCCGAAATGCTATACATACATGGATCTGGGAGGTCTTTCTGCGTCCGGGATCAACCGGCTCCATGAACATCCCTATCTGCAGCTCAGAGGAAAAGGAACGCTGGTAGCGGTGATCGATTCCGGAATTGATTATCGACATCCGGCGTTTCGAAATGGGAATCAGAGCAAAATACTCGGCATCTGGGATCAGAGCCTTCCGGGAGACGGATCGGACAAAGTGCCTTTCGGGCGCTTTTTTTCGGGAGAGGAGATCAGCCAGGCTCTGGAAAGCGAAAATCCTCTGAATATCGTGCCGTCTGTGGATACCAACGGCCACGGAACCAGCCTGGCGGCCACAGCCGCGGGAAACAGTATGCCGGAAGAGGAATTCTCCGGGGCGGCGCCGGAGGCGGATCTCCTTATCGTGAAACTGAAACCGGCCAAGGAATATCTCAGGGAACTATATCTGATACCGCCGGAAACGGAAGTTTTCCAGGAGGACGATATCATGCTGGGAATCTCATTCGCCGTAAAATTTGCCACGGAGAACAGGAGGCCGCTCTCTGTCTGTCTGGGGCTGGGAACCAGCCAGGGTTCCCACAGAGGCGAAAGTCCTCTCTGCCAGCTGATCGACAGCACTTCCAATCTCAGTCAGAACGCCGTATCCACAGCGGCGGGAAACGAGGGTCTCTCCAGGCATCATTATACGGAGATGCTGGATTCTTCCCGGACCGCAGACGAAATTGAACTCAGGGTAGGAGGAGAGGAGAGCAAAAACGGATTTTCCATGGAATTCTGGGGAGATTCCCCGGAGCTATACAGTCTGTCGGTGGAATCGCCTACAGGGGAGAGACTGGAGGTTAGTACGGCTCTGAAATACGGAACACAGGAGCTTTCTTTTGTGTTCGTGGAGACAAAAGTACAGGTAAATTATGTGCCTATAGAACGGAATTCCGGAAACACACTGGTATTTTTCCGCTTTCTTCACCCGGCGGAGGGAATCTGGAAACTGGAAGTAAACGGAAAAACAAACAGCGAGGCCAGATTCCATCTCTGGCTTCCGGTGCGTGGAATGATTTCCGATGAGACATATTTCCTGAAACCGTCTCCGGAGTGTACGGTCACGTCTCCGGGAGACGCCGGGGACGCAATGACAGTTACCGCCTACCAGCAGAAGGACGGAAGTCTGTATACGAGAGCCGGACGGGGATATACTGCCGGAGGTCAGGTGAAACCGGATTTTGCCGCTCCGGGGGTAGAGGTAAAGACAGCTCTGGCGGGAATTGCGGGAGGATATGGAGAAGTTTCCGGGACCAGCCTGGCCGCGGCGCAGACGGCGGGAATCGCAGCGCTTTTATTTGAATGGGCGGTGATCCGGGGAAATGAGCCGTATTTTTCCGGAAGCAGCGTGAGGAATTATCTTCGGAGAGGGGCGGTGCGAGAAGAAGACCGTCAGTACCCCAACCGGGAGTGGGGATACGGAAAAGTGAATCTCTATCATACATTTGAGCTGCTGACGTGAACCGGCAAAACAGCGGCGTCAGTATACAGCGTCAGGAGCGCGCCGCCCTGCGGAACTGTAAAAACGTACAAAAACAGAGCAGGAAATTCAGTAATTGTGCATACAAAAATTTTCAGGCAACCTAATTGTTTTTATATGCGCGGTTTGTTATACTGTTATTATGATAATACAAAGACGGCGGCAAAGACCTGCCGGATATTTTGTCGTATTAACAGGGATATCAACCATAAATATATCGTAGCAGGAGGTTGCCATGAAAAAAGGCAGTATTTTTGAACTGAACGGAATCCCCCGTCTGCAGGAAGCCTGTCCGCTGGCACTGCAGCATGTAGTTGCCATGATCGTAGGATGCGTGACTCCGGCGATCATTGTAGCGGGAGCGGTAGGAGGCGGCGGCCTGAATGCCGAAGACAGAGTGATCCTGATCCAGGCTTCCCTTGTGATGTCGGCCATCTCCACACTGATCCAGCTCTTTCCCATAGGGAAAAAGGGCGGGTTTGCCATCGGTTCCGGACTTCCCATGATTATGGGCGTCAGCTTCGCCTATGTACCCAGCATGCAGGCCATAGCTGAGGGGTACGGAGTCGCGGCGATTTTCGGAGCCCAGATCGTTGGCGGAATCGTAGCGCTTGTAATGGGACTTCTTGTCCGGCAGATCCGGGTGTTCTTCCCGCCGCTGATCACGGGAACGGTGGTATTTACCATTGGTCTTTCTCTGTATCCCACCGCTATCAACTATATGGCAGGAGGAACAGGAAGCGAGGACTACGGTTCCTGGCAGAACTGGCTGGTGGCGTTTTTTACCCTGGCGGTTGTGACAGCTCTGAACCATTTCGGCAAAGGAATATTCAAGCTGGCGTCCATCCTGATCGGAATCATCGCCGGATATATCGTTTCCATACCATTCGGCATGGTGAACCTTTCCAGCGTAGGGGAGGCGGGCGTTTTTCAGCTTCCGCAGTTCATGCATTTCGGAGTGGAATTTGAGATATCCTCCTGCGTAGCAATAGGAATCCTTTTTGCCATCAATTCCGTACAGGCTATCGGCGATTATTCCGCCACCACCATAGGCGCTATGAACCGCACGCCCGGTGATGCAGAACTGCAGAACGGTATTGCCGGTTACGGTATCACCAATATACTGAGCGCTCTGTTTGGCTGCCTGCCTACGGCTACATACAGTCAGAACGTGGGTATCGTCACTACCACGAAGGTGATCAACCGCTGCGTTCTGGGACTGGCGGCAGTGATCCTGGCAGTGGC
>DWXL01000284.1 GCA_019119235.1 Candidatus Blautia excrementigallinarum
AGACAATGATATATAATATAACTCGTGCAAGAAAAATACCCAGACAGTTGTATTTTAGCACAATCTACAACTGGAGGGAGGTTAGGTGTGAGTCTATGTCAAACGTTATCGTAAAAGAGAACGAGACTTTAGATAGCGCTCTTCGCAGATTCAAAAGAAGCTGTGCAAAAGCAGGTATCCAGCAGGAAATCCGCAAAAGAGAGCATTACGAGAAACCAAGCGTTCGTCGTAAGAAAAAATCTGAAGCCGCAAGAAAACGTAAATATAATTAATTGTGCACAAAAACCCCTGACTGTCAGTCAGGGGTTTTTGAAATTCGCGGAGAGGAAAAAATGAATCTGATTATCATGCTACTGAAGAAAACCGCAAAACTTTTATTTAACCGGATTTTTTATGTTGCTCTCGCGCTGCTCATACAGCTGGGATGGCTTTTCATCCTTGTATGGCAGCTGGCGGCGTATTCAAAATATATTTCTTTCGGTATTACTGTACTTACGATACTTGTCGTGCTGTGGATCGTGAACAGGAGGATCAATCCTTCCTATAAACTGGGATGGACCATGCTGATCATGGCGGTGCCGATTTTCGGTCTTGTCCTTTATATCCTGTTCGGTAAATCCCGTATCGCCCAGGAGATGCAGGAACATTACACGGAGGTAAAGAAGGAAAGCGTGCCGTATCTTCAGCAGGATCCGAAGATCATGCAGAAGATCACAGAGACCAGCCCTTCCGCCGCCGTTCAGTCGAAATACATCCACCGGTATTCCGGGTTCCCTGTATATGAGAATACTACTGCGGAATATTTTCAGGTGGGAGACGATATGTTCCCGGTCCTGGTGAAGGAGCTGGAACAGGCAAAGCATTATATATATATCGAATATTTTATCATCAACGACGGGGTAATGTGGCGGACGATCCTTGATATCCTGGAGAAGAAAGCCGCCGCCGGCGTGGACGTCCGTATCATCTACGACGGTTTCGGCTGTCTTACCACACTTCCCCACAGATATGACAAAGTTTTAAGAGAGAAAGGGATCCAGTGCAGGATCTTCAATCCCTTCCGTCCGATGCTGAATATTGTCCAGAACAACAGAGACCACCGGAAAATCTGCGTCATTGACGGAAATACCGGATTCACCGGAGGGATCAACCTTTCTGATGAATATATCAATCAGAAAGAAAGATTCGGGCACTGGAAGGATACGGCGGTTATGCTGAAAGGCGAAGCTGTCTGGAGTATGACTGTTATGTTTCTCCACATGTGGAGCGTTGTCAGCGGGATAAAGAATCCCCTGGAGCATGAAGCGTATCTTCCCCATGTTTATCACCCGGAAAGATTCGAGGGCAGCGGATTTATCCAGCCTTTCAGCGACACGCCACTTGACGGGGAAGTTCTTGGTGAAAACATCTATCTGAACATCATCAATAAGGCCAAAAGATATGTATATATCTGTACGCCGTATCTCATCATCGACAACGAGATGATGACGGCGCTCTGTCTGGCGGCGAAAGGCGGCGTAGACGTGCGTATCATGACGCCGGGCACACCGGACAAAAAAATGGTTTTTCTTCTGACTCAGTCTTATTATGAGCAGCTTCTGGAATCAGGAGTTAAGATTTATGAATATCAGCCGGGATTCCTTCATGCAAAATCGTTTGTGTGCGACGATGAGATCGCGGTTGTAGGCACCATTAATCTGGATTACCGCAGCCTGTATCTTCATTTCGAGAATGGCGTCTGGATGTACAAAAATGATGTGATCCGGGATATACTTCAGGATTTCAGGGAAACCATGCGATATTGCGAACCTGTCACAATTGAATTCTGTAAAAACAGAAATATGGTGGTCAGGGCGTTCCAGAGTATTCTCCGTCTTTTTGCGCCCATGCTTTAAAATATGTAATATTTCCGGCTGCTGTCTTTTACAATAGAATAGACAGCTCTATCCGGAGGTATTTTATGAATAAAAAATGGAGAAGATTTCTGTGCGTCTGGCTTCTTGTGTTCAGTCTCTTCCTGCCGGGCAGTACGGCCGCGGCGGAAGAGACGGCGGAACTTTCCGGCGTTGTTTCACCGTCCTATGTTCTGATGGAACCGGAAACTGGAACTGTGATCTGCGGGAAAGAGAAGGACACGAGAAGAAGCCCCGCAAGCGTTACAAAGATTATGACACTCCTGCTCATATTCGACAGCCTGGAGAAGGGAAGCCTTTCTCTTGAGGATACGGTTACAACAAGCGTTTACGCCAAGTCCATGGGCGGCTCCCAGGTATATCTGGAAGAGGGGGAAATCCAGAGTGTGGAAACCCTTATCAAATGTATTGTGATCGCCTCCGGAAACGACGCCAGCGTCGCCATGGCGGAGCATATCGCGGGAAGCGAGCAGGAATTCGTAAAAATGATGAATGATCGGGCAGCCGGTCTCGGAATGAAAAACACACATTTCGAGGACTGCTGCGGCCTTACAGATTCAGACGGGCATTATACCACCGCATACGATATCGCGCTCATGAGCCGGGAGCTGATCCTGAAGTATCCCGAAGTTCTGGAATACTCCTCTGTCTGGATGGAGAATATCACTCACGTGACCCGGCAGGGAAGCAAAGAATTCGGTCTTACCAATACAAACAAGCTGATCCGGAGTTATGACGGCTGCAGGGGACTGAAAACAGGAAGTACCAGCAAGGCAAAATTCTGCCTTTCGGCGGTGGCGGAAAGGGACGGACTTAGTCTGATCGCCGTGGTAATGGCGGCTCCAGATTCCAGGACCAGGCAGAAAGACGCGTCGGCCCTTCTGGATTATGGTTTTAGCCGGTGCAGGCTGTATGAAGATCCTGATCCCGGCGCCATTGGGGAACTGAAAGTGAAAAACGGGATTTCAGAGACTGTCCCGCTGGAATATGAAGGGGTATTCAGGTATGTGGATACAAAGGGCGGCGATCTGTCCGGCATCACCCGGAAGACCGCGATTCCGGATGAAGTGGAAGCGCCGGTGAAAAAGGGAGAGGCAGCCGGAGAACTGATCTACATGAAAGACGGAAAAGAGCTGGGAAGCATACGCATTCTCTATGGCGGCTCCGTGCGAAAGGCGGAATACGGGGACTGTCTGAGAGAAGTGCTGGATCTTATCTGTCTGTAAGAACTCTTTCTTGCAAAGGTATTGTGCGAGAGGTATAATAATCCGGAACTCACCGGAATAAGAGGAAAAGATGATGAAAGAAATTCGTACGGAGGATGCGGTGGGGCATATTCTTTGCCACGACATCACTCAGATCATTAAAGATAAGAAAAAAGGCGTGCTTTTTAAGAAAGGGCATATTGTACGGGAAGAAGATATTCCCGCCCTTTTATCAGTGGGTAAGGAGCATCTCTTTGTATGGGAAAAGAAAGAAGGAATTCTTCACGAAAATGAAGGCGCCGGGATCCTGTATAAGATCTGCGCAGGCGAAAATATGCACGGAACAGATGTGAGCGAAGGAAAGATAGAGCTCATCGCAGACTGCCCCGGTCTTTTGAAGATCAGAAGAGACGCGCTTAACGCCGTAAACGGCCTGGGAGAGATGATGATCGCCTCCAGGCACGGCGATTTTCCTGTAAAAAAGGGGGATAAGATCGCCGGGACCAGGATCATTCCTCTTGTAATAGAAAAGGAAAAAATGGACAGAGCCGTGGAGGCAGCGGGAGAGGAACCGATCTTTTCCGTTCTTCCTTTCCGGCAGAAGAAGGTGGGGATCGTCACTACAGGAAGCGAAGTGAAAAAAGGACTGATAAAAGATACCTTTACGCCGGTCCTTCGGGAGAAGCTTTCAGAATATCCCACTGAGATCATCGGCCAGACTCTGCCCGGAGACGACAGAGAACAGATCACGTCGGATATTCTCCGTTTCGCGGAGGAAGGAGCCGGTCTTATCATAGCCAGCGGCGGTATGAGCGTGGATCCCGACGACAGGACACCCGGAGCGATAAGAGATACGGGAGCAGAGATCATCACCTACGGCGCGCCGGTTCTGCCGGGAGCCATGCTCCTGATCGCGTATCTGAACATGAACGGCCGGAACATTCCCGTGCTGGGGCTTCCCGGATGTGTCATGTATGCGAAAAGGACGGTGTTTGACCTGATCTTGCCCAGAATTATGGCAGACGATCCGATACGCCGGGAAGAAATCGCGTTGCTGGGAGAGGGCGGTCTTTGTCTGAACTGCAGTGTTTGTACATTCCCCGACTGTGGATTTGGAAAATGAAATATAAAATATTGAGGAAATAAATGAAAAAATTTATAACCAGAGCCTACAAAATTTCCACTGAAAAAATTAAAAAGGGAACAGCTGTGAAATTTGTCGTACTGGCAGATCAGCATGGACTTGTATTCGGTGAAAACAACAGGGAACTTTATCAGGCGATAAAAAATGAAAATCCCGATGCAGTTCTGATCGCCGGGGATATGATATGCAGCAGTAATGTGGAAACACTGACAGCTGCGGAAGAATTTTTATCTGTTCTTACTGAAAGTTTTCCTGTTTTCTATTCTCTGGGGAACCATGAATACCGGCTTCTGGAGGATCCTCTGATGAAACGGGAATATCTCCGCTATGAAAGAATGCTTACAGAGGCCGGAGTGTGCTTCCTTCATAACGAACATGTTGCAGCCAGAATAGGAGAAAATGAATTTGTCTTTTATGGACTGGAACTGCCTCTGGAATTTTACCGCAAACCAAAAGCGCCATATTTTTCAATTAAAGATATGGATGCACTGTTGGGAACTCCTTCCCGGTATGGAATCAGAGTACTGCTCGCCCATAATCCGGCATATGGCAGAACATATTTTTCATGGGGATCAGATGTTATTTTTTCCGGCCATTATCATGGAGGTGTGCTTCGCTTTTCTGAAAATCACGGACTGATCTCACCTCAGTTTCATCTTTTTCCGGCTTTCTGCTGCGGCCATTTCAGGAAGGGCAGAAAACACATGATCGTAAGCGCCGGCCTGGGAGAACATACAATACCTGTCCGACTCCACAATCCCAGAGAGCTGGTTATTGCAGAACTGGTTCACGGAGAATGAAATTGTATTCTGTCGGAGTAAATTGGAGAAAAGCTATATGGCAATAGATGTTAAGATCAATGTTTTTGAGGGGCCTCTGGATCTCCTCCTTCATCTGATCGATAAAAATAAGATTGATATTTACGACATTCCTATCGTCCAGATAACAGACCAGTATATGGAATATCTTCACAGCCTTCCGGCGGAAGATCTTTCGGCTATGAGCGAGTTTCTGGTAATGGCGGCAACTCTTCTGGATATTAAGTGCAGGATGCTTCTGCCGAAACAGACAAATGAAGAGGGCGAGGAGGAAGATCCCCGTGATGAACTGGTGCAGAAACTCCTTGAATATAAAATGTACAAATATATGTCATATGAACTGAAAGACAGAATGGACAACGCGGCAGGAGTTTTTTATAAAAAAGAAACAGTCCCGGATGAGGTTATGAAATACCGGGAGCCGGTCGATCCAGAGGAACTGCTCAAGGGGCTGACACTGGAAAAATTAAATGAGATATATCAGTCTGTTCTGAAAAGACAGGAAGAAAAGATCGATCCTGTAAGAAGTAAATTCGGTACTATTGAAAAAGAAGAAGTGAGTCTTTCAGACAA
Source organism: Candidatus Blautia excrementigallinarum (assembly GCA_019119235.1). Classification (GTDB taxonomy): domain Bacteria; phylum Bacillota; class Clostridia; order Lachnospirales; family Lachnospiraceae; genus Blautia_A; species Blautia_A excrementigallinarum. Next base: position 5,654 of record DWXL01000284.1, read on the forward strand.
AATGGTGCAGATGAAAGAATATGCCTCTTCCCACCGGAAATTCAGTTTCCGGCGGCTTCTGGAGGGACAGAAGTCAAGGGTGCAGGTGATCGTAACTTTTCTGTCTATTCTGGAACTGATGAAAATGGGGTATATTCATGTACAGCAGGAATTCCTTTTCGACGATATACAGGTTGAAGTTACAGAAGATCCTGCGAGCTGGAGCCATCTGACAGAATTTGCGGATGAATAGACAAAAACGAGGGTGTTATATGGAATCAATGAACAAATCTGAAGCCGCCATTGAGGCGATACTTTTTACCATGGGCAATTCCGTGGAACTTTCACGCATTGCCGACGCCATAGGAGAGGATAAAGAAACAACCAGAAAGCTGATCCGTCATCTTATGGACAGTTACCGGGAAGAGGGAAGAGGTATACAGATCATCGAACTGGAACAGTCATACCAGATGTGTACCAACAAAGAATACTATGATAATCTGATTAGAATTGCCATGCATCCACAGAAACCGGTCCTCACTGACGTCATGCTGGAAACTCTCTCGATCATTGCCTATAAGCAGCCGGTAACGAAAGCGGAAATAGAAAAAATCCGCGGCGTGAAATGCGACCATGCTGTGAATAAGCTGGTTGAATATGAGCTTGTAAAAGAACTGGGACGCCTTGACGCTCCGGGAAGACCGATACTTTTCGGTACTACAGAGGAATTTCTCCGTTCGTTCGGCGTACAGGCCCTGGATGAACTTCCTGCAGTGGATCCTGTCCGTCTCGAGGACTTTAAGGCAGAGGCTGAAGAAGAAATACAAATGAAACTGGATGTGTGATCATTTACCTGAGAACACCGGAAAGGACATAAAAAATGCCGACAACATATACCCATGACCTGTTCGGGAGAGAAGTATACCGTCAGCTCCCGGAGAAAATGAAAAAGATCATAAAAAAGAACGGGAACCTTTACAGGATAGGACTTCACGGACCAGATATCCTTTTTTATCATCTCTTTAAGCCGGTTGTGAGCGGGGTGGGAGTAGAGATGCATCAGGAATCTGCGGCGCCTTTCTTTATCAGAGGAATGCGCTTAGTCAGAGAACGGGGAGATGAAAAGCTTCTTGCCTATCTTCTGGGATTCGGCTGCCATTATCTTCTGGACAGCACATGCCATCCCTATGTAAATGATATGGACGAGAGGAAAATTATTTCCCACACTCTTCTGGAAAAAGAGATGGACAGATCGCTTATGCTGAAAACAAACAGGGATCCCCATCATTTCTACCCGTCTGAGTGCATTGTGTCCCGGATTTCCTACGGAAGAGTGATCCACCGTGTATTCCCTCAGATACGTACCAAAGATATACTGTTTTCCCTTCGTATGATGAAATTCCTGACCAATCTCATGGTTTACGACAACAGGGGGAAAAGGAGATTCTTTCTCAAAATGTTTACAGGACTTGGAGGCAAAAAGCTTTCCGCTTCCGCTATGGATCATTTTATGCGTAAAGATCCTCCGGAGGGATGCGAGGCTCCGGTGGAGAGACTTCATGATCTTTATGAAAGAGCGGTCCTCACCGCTCCGAAATATCTGGAGGAGCTTTATACTCTTGCAAAAGAAGACCGGCCGCTTTCGGAACGCTGGTACCATACTTATAACGGTTAACAGGCGGATCTTTGACGGCCCGTATATACGAAGATTTATAAAAAGACAGATAAGGAATATAAACCGAACATGTCTGCATAAAATATTTTATCAAGATATGCAGAGGTGGATTATGAAAATCAGGCATGCCGCAGGAACAGTTATCCTTATATCTGTCTTTTTTTTCGCCGCAGTTCCGGTAAAGGCGGTTCCGGAGAAACTGTATTCCCTTTCCGCTGTGCTTATGGATGCGGGTTCGGGAAGAGTTCTGTATGAAAAAAACGGGGACGATCCCCGGGCAAACGCCAGTACCACAAAGGTTCTCACCTGTATACTCGCCCTGGAAAACGGAGCGGGAGACGACTATGTGGAAGTTTCGGCAAGGGCGGCCGGACAGCCGGACGTACAGCTGAATATGCAGGAGGGGGAACAGTATTATCTGGAAGACCTTCTCTATTCGCTGATGCTAGAGAGTCATAATGATACGGCGGTGGCCATAGCGGAACATATCGGAGGTTCCGTGGAGGGTTTCGCCCGGATGATGAATGAGAAAGCTGCGGAAATCGGATGCACAGACACACATTTTGTAACGCCCAACGGACTGGACGATGAGGACAGCGGGGGAATACATCACACCACTGCCCATGATCTGGCCCTTATCATGAGGTATGCCATCCGGAGCACTACGTTTCTTAAGATCACAGAAACCAGGGAATATACTTTCAGTGATCTCAGCGGTAAAAGGCAGTTTACCGTACATAATGCAAATGCGCTTCTGGATATGACAGACGGGGTTCTGTCAGGAAAAACAGGGTTTACCTTCGACGCGGGATACTGTTATGTGTGCGCCGTACAGCGCGACGGAAAAACTTTCATTATTTCCCTTCTTGGATGTGGCTGGCCGAATAACAAGACATATAAGTGGAAGGATACCATGACGCTTCTGGATTACGGAAACGAGAATTTCAGCTACCGGACATACTGGCAGGAACCAAAGCTTCCCCGGCTGACCGTCAGTAACGGCATACAGAGCGGACGCGGACTCTGGGAAGACGCCGTCTTGGACGGGGTGATCTCCGTGGACGATGAAGAAAAAAACAGGAAGTTTCTGCTTGGAAATGATGAACATATAGAGTGCCGTGTGACCATGAAAGAGAATCTCGCTGCGCCGGTGAAAAAAGGAGAGCAGATCGGCAGGGTGGAGTTCCTCCTGAACGGAGAAAATGTGGTCGCGTCGTATCCTGTGACAGCGGCGGAGAATGTGGAGGAGCGGACGTATATGAGGTGCGCGCGGGAGGTGTTTCATGACTATTTTCACTGAATGTTCTCCTTGTTTTGCAAATAGTATTCGTTTAATATATTTGCCAAGGCTTCAGGATTATCTTCATTGACAACATGGCCTGTGTTCTCAATGATTTTTAATTCTGCGCCTTTAATATTTTGCGACAAAGAATACGCTGATTTTATATTTGCGCTGTCTTTCTTTCCGCAAAGGATCAGGGCAGAGCACTTAATATTTTTCACCTTATCACTGAAATCCAGGCTTTTCATGGAGTTTCCTAATGCTTTTGTTGCCATAAGTATTTTCCTCCCTTCCGTATACTTTCATTATACAGAATGAAGGCGAAAAAGACTACTGAAAATGATGGGGAAACAGATGTGATACGTTTGGTAAAACAGAAGTGATACGAAAACAGAGTGAGCCGCATGGACATGCGGATTTCCTTGTTTTGCTGCGCCGCTTATTGTATGGCGAAAATCAAAACTCGCTGACGCTCAGACAGTTGATTTTCGCCATACGCTATGCTCGCAAAATCTGCGGAAATCCTGCAGTATCCGTGCAGCTCAGCTCTGTTTTCTTTTTATCATCTGGTTTACCGGGAATGTAAATCGATCGGTTGTTTTTTTGTACAATGCTACTATAAATTCAGTGGTTGAGTGGCCGCTTCTTTCTGCTGCTTTTTCTATTTCGTAATCATAGTCGTACCAAAGCTCACCAATATCGGCTGCTGTGAAATAATCCTTGTCATTATTTGAGAAATAAATCCTTCCAGACTTTCCGGCAGCTTCTGAATAGATAATCTCATATAAATTTCCAATATAAACTGGAAACATTTCTGGCGAAGAGTGAACAAAGAAGGAAATGCAGGGGAGGCTGTCGGCAGAGAACCGCAGATTTTGCGAGCATAGCGCAGCCGCCGGATCAGCTGTCTGAGCGACAGCGAGTTCTGATCCGGCGTGCTGCAATAAGCGGCGGAGCAAAAACAAGGTTCTCAACCGGCCTCCCCTGCATTCCTTCTTTACACTCCTTCACAGAACTGTAGTCTGTATTGCATTCCCGTTTCAGGGGTTAAATTTTTAACAAAAACAGGGAAATCTATTGAAATAAATTTGAAAAAAGAGTACAATTATAATCGGCTGAAATTTTGTTTATATTTAAATTTTTATAAAATGGAGGGCAAAAGAGAATGAGTAATGCAACACAAAGCTTAGCAGGCACAAGAATTACTTCTCTGCTTGATGCGAACAGTTTTGTTGAGATCGGCAAAAGTATCACAGCCAGAGCCACAGATTTCAACATGGCTGAGAAAAAAGCGCCTTCAGACGGTGTGATCACCGGCTATGGTGTGATTGACGGAAATCTGGTGTATGTATACAGCCAGGACGCTTCCGTGTTAAACGGAACAGTCGGCGAAATGCATGCAAAGAAGATCTCCGCACTGTATGATCTTGCGATGAAGACGGGAGCTCCGGTGATCGGCCTTGTGGACTGCGCGGGTATGAGACTGGAGGAGGCTACAGACGCACTGGAAGCATTCGGCGGAATTTATCTGAAACAGACTCTGGCGTCCGGAATGATCCCGCAGATCACCGCGATCTTCGGAACATGCGGCGGCGGAATGGCAGTTGTTCCGGCTCTTACCGATTTCACGTTCATTGAGGAGAAGAAGGGCAGAATGTTCGTAAATACTCCCAATGCGCTGGAAGGCAATTATATTCAGAAGAAGGATACTTCAGCCGCTTCCTTCCAGAGTGAGGAGACAGGACTGATCGACAGAACAGGTTCCGAGGCGGAGATCCTTGGCTGGATCCGTCAGCTGGTAGGACTTCTTCCTTCCAATTTCGAGGACAATGATTCCTTTGACGAGTGCGCAGATGATCTGAACCGTGTATGCGCTGATATCGCTGCATGTGCCGGCGACACCGCGCTTGCTCTTTCCAGGATCGCTGACAGCAATCTTTTCTTTGAGACAAAGAAGGATTACGGCAAAGATATGGTGACAGGATTCATGAGACTGAACGGAGCTACCGTGGGCGCTGTTGCCAACAGAAGCGAGATCTATGATGAAGAAGGAAAGAAAGCAGAAGAATTCGACGGAACAATCTCTGCAAGAGGCGCGAGAAAAGCTGCCGACTTTGTGAAATTCTGCGACGCTTTTGACATTCCTGTTCTTACACTGACAAACACAACCGGATTTAAGGCGACTCTCTGCAGTGAGAAAATGATGGCGAAATCTGTCGGCGCGCTGGTTCACGCATTCGCGGACGCTACCGTTCCGAAAGTGAATGTTGTGATCGGCAAGGCATACGGAACCGCTTATGTGGCAATGAACAGCAAATCTGTGGGAGCGGATTATGTTTACGCATGGGATAACGCTGAGATCGGCATGATGGACGCGTCCCTTGCGGCGAAGATCATGTATCCCGGCGAGGACGCGGCAGTTCTGAATGAGAAAGCGGCAGAGTACAGAGAACTGCAGTCCAGCGTGGAATCTGCAGCGGCAAGAGGATATGTGGATACAGTGATCGCACCGGAAGACACGAGAAAATATGTGATCGGTGCCTTTGAGATGCTGTTCACAAAAAGAGAAGACCGTCCCGCTAAAAAGCACAGCGCGGTCTGAGTGAGGTGAGCATATGAATCAGATGTTAAAAAGAGCGTCTTCTGTCTGCGCTGCTCTTGTCTGCACCGCGTCGCTGACCATATCCGGCGCGTCACTGGTCATGGCGGCGGACGAGGTTGACGAGGCTGTAAAAGAGCAGATCGTTATGATGGCGGAAGGCCTTACCGATACGATTATTCCGTTAAGCGAAGAAGAGATCGACGCTTATCTGGAATCAGGCGACGATTTTACGGAAGAAGCCATGAACGCGTGGATGGGCGTCCGCGATGATCTGGGCGAGCTGAAGGAAACCGGCGAGACAGAAGTGGTATATTCCGACAATCAGTACACTGCTACAGTTCCTGTTACATTTGAAAAGGAAGACGCAGAGTTTGTTTATGTGTTTGACGAGACGATGATGCCGCTGTCCACAAGTGTCAATATAAAGTATTCACTGGCGACTACACTTAAGAACGCAGCGCTGAATACGGTTATGGGACTTGGCACCGTGTTTGTCGTGCTTGCACTGCTGATCTTTCTGATCTCTCTGTTCAAGTACATCCCGGGGTCTGCGGCGGCAAAGAAAAAAGAAGAAAAAGAAGCAGCGCCCGCACCTGCACCTGCGGCAGCACCTGTGTCTGCGGCGGCGCCTGCAGCACCGGCGTATGACGATAAAGAGCTTGTGGCAGTTATCACAGCAGCGATCGCCGCGTCTGAGGGAACTTCTCCCAGCGGCTTCGTAGTACGTTCCATTCGTAAGATCAACCGTAAAAGAAGGTAAATCATAGGAGGATAATAAAATGAAAAGTTATACAATTACCGTTAACGGAACAGCATATGAAGTAACTGTAGAAGAAAGAGGCGCAGCGGCGCCTGTTGCGGCACCCGCAGCAGCACCTGCGCCGGCACCTGCGGCAGCACCCGCACCGGCACCCGCGGCAGCACCTGCTCCGGCACCGGCACCTGCAGCAGCACCCGCAGCCGGAACCGGCGCTGTAAAAGTAACAGCATCCGTTCCCGGAAAAGTTGTAAAGATCGTTGCTCAGCCGGGACAGGCACTGAAACCGGGCGACAGCATTGTTATTCTGGAATCCATGAAGATGGAAATCCCGATCGTTGCTCCTCAGGAGGGAACTCTTGCAAGCATCGATACAACAGAAGGAGCTTCCGTAGAGAACGGAGACATCCTGGCAACTATGAACTAGGACTGGAGGTAATCAAATGTCGTATATTACAGAAACCCTGTCCAACCTGGTTCATCAGACAGCATTTTTCAACCTTACCTGGGGCAACTATCTGATGATCGCGGTGGCGTGCGTGTTCTTATTCCTTGCCATTAAAAAAGGCTTCGAACCGCTTCTTCTGGTTCCCATTGCCTTCGGTATGCTTCTGGTAAATATTTATCCGGATATCATGGCCAGCCCGGAAGAGACAAGCAACGGCGTGGGCGGTCTGCTTCATTACTTCTATCTTCTGGATGAGTGGAGTATCCTGCCATCCCTGATCTTCATGGGAGTAGGCGCCATGACAGACTTCGGTCCCCTGATCGCGAACCCCAAGAGCTTCCTCATGGGAGCGGCTGCCCAGCTGGGTATCTATGTGGCTTACTTCCTTGCGATCTTCATGGGATTCAACGACAAGGCGGCAGCGGCCATCTCCATCATCGGAGGAGCCGACGGACCTACATCCATTTTCCTTGCGGGCAAACTCGGACAGTCCGCGCTGATGGGCCCCATTGCGGTGGCGGCGTATTCCTATATGTCTCTGGTACCCATTATCCAGCCGCCCATCATGAAACTCTGTACAACAGAAAAAGAGCGTAAGATCAAGATGGATCAGCTCCGTCCTGTAAGCAAACTGGAAAAGATTCTTTTCCCCATTGTGATCACCATCGTTGTATGTCTGATCCTTCCCACAGTAGCGCCTCTGGTAGGTATGCTGATGCTGGGCAACCTGTTCCGTGAGTCAGGTGTGGTAAAACAGCTTACAGAGACTGCTTCCAACGCGATGATGTACATCGTGGTTATCCTTCTCGGTACGTCCGTGGGCGCTTCCACAAGCGCAGAGGCGTTCCTGAATCTTGATACTATCAAAATCGTTGTTCTTGGTCTGGTTGCATTCGCATTCGGTACCTTCGGCGGCGTAATGCTGGGTAAACTGATGTGCAAGCTTTCCGGCGGCAAGATCAACCCGCTGATCGGTTCCGCGGGCGTATCCGCAGTTCCGATGGCAGCCCGTGTATCCCAGAAGGTGGGCGCGGAGGCAGATCCCACCAACTTCCTTCTGATGCACGCTATGGGTCCGAACGTTGCCGGCGTTATCGGAACCGCTGTAGCGGCCGGTACATTCATGGCTATCTTTGGAGTAATGTAATACCGTAAACCGGACTTTAGAGTAAATAAGGAGAAAGACAATGGCAGAATTAGAAAAAAAACCTGTAAAAATTGTGGAAACAGTTCTGCGTGACGCGCATCAGTCTCTGATCGCAACAAGACTGAGCACAGAGCAGATGCTTCCTATCGTTGATAAAATGGATCAGGTAGGCTACCACGCGGTAGAGTGCTGGGGCGGCGCTACCTTTGACGCATCTCTCCGTTTCCTGAAAGAGGATCCGTGGGAGAGACTCCGTAAATTCCGCGACGGCTTTAAACACACCAAGCTGCAGATGCTTTTCCGTGGACAGAACATTCTGGGATACCGTCCCTATGCGGATGATGTTGTTGAATACTTTGTTCAGAAATCCGTAGCAAACGGAATCGATATTATCCGTATCTTTGACTGCCTGAACGATATGCGTAACCTGAAGACAGCAGTAAAGGCCGCGAATAAGGAGAAAGCCCACGCGCAGGTAGCTCTTTCCTATACACTGGGCGACGCCTATACTCTGGAATACTGGACCAATATCGCGAAAGAGATCGAAGAGATGGGAGCAGATTCCATCTGTATCAAGGATATGGCCGGACTTCTTCTTCCCTATCAGGCGACTGAGCTTGTGGGAGCTCTGAAGGAGGCAGTAAGCATTCCTATCGATCTTCATACCCATTACACTTCCGGCGTGGCTTCCATGACTTACCTCAAAGCAGTGGAGGCAGGCGTGGATATCATTGATACCGCAATTTCACCTTTTGCCCTGGGAACATCCCAGCCGGCAACAGAGGTTATGGTCGAGACATTCAAGGGAACTCCCTACGATACTGGATTCGATCAGAATCTTCTGGCAGAGATCGCCGATTACTTCCGTCCGATCCGCGACGAGGCTCTTGACAGCGGTCTGCTGAATCCGAAGAACCTGGGCGTTAACATCAAGACTCTGCTGTATCAGGTTCCCGGCGGAATGCTTTCCAACCTGACTTCCCAGCTGAAAGAGCAGCACGCGGAAGATAAGTTCTACGATGTGCTTGAGGAAGTTCCGAGAGTCCGCAAAGACCTTGGAGAGCCGCCGCTTGTTACTCCGTCTTCTCAGATCGTTGGAACCCAGGCTGTGTTCAACGTTCTCATGGGCGAGAGATACAAGATGGTTACGAAGGAAACCAGGGATATCTTAAGCGGCAAGTACGGCGCTACCGTTAAACCGTTTAATCCTGAAGTACAGAAGAAATGCATCGGCGATACCGAGCCGATCACCTGCCGTCCGGCAGACCTTCTGGACAACGAGCTTGATAAACTTGAGCAGGAGATGGCTCCCTACAAAGAGCAGGATGAGGATGTTCTTTCCTACGCGCTGTTCCCGCAGGTTGCCATGGACTTCTTCAAATACCGTCAGGCACAGGAGACCAAGGTGGACGAGACAGAGGCGGATACAAAAAACGGAGCATATCCGGTTTAATTCTGAATCAATTTTAAAAGACAGACGGGATGATCTCCGGTCTGCAAAAATAGTCACAGGCCCGTCAGATTTTCTGACGGGCTTGCTGTCCAGAAAGGAAACAGATGAAAAGAGTTCTGATCGTGGGAGGAGGAGCCGCCGGAATGTTTGCCGCGGCTGTTGCGGCTCAAAAGGGCTGCGAGGTTTTTCTCTTTGAAAAGAATGAAAAACTTGGTAAAAAACTATATATTACCGGAAAAGGCCGGTGCAACGTCACAAATGACTGCGGGCCGGAAGAACTGCTTTCGGCGGTGGTGCGCAACAGAAAGTTTCTGTACAGCGCTTTCTATACTTTCGGAAGCAGAGACATGATGGATTTTCTGGAAAAGGCGGGAGTTCCGCTGAAGACTGAGAGAGGAAACAGGGTTTTTCCGGTGTCCGATCATTCTTCTGATATTATCCGCGCCCTGGAACGACGTATCAGGGAATATGGAGTCCACATCCGCCTTAAAAGCACTGTGAAAAGCCTGTATACTGACAATGGCAGAGTCTCAGGCCTGTATCTTCAGGACGGGAGCCTTCACAGGGGCGACGCGGTGATCGTAGCTACGGGAGGCCTTTCTTATCCGTCCACCGGTTCCGACGGGGACGGATACAGATTCGCCGGAGAATGCGGCCTTCAGGTGACGGAGCCTGCGCCCTCGCTGGTTCCCCTGCGCACGAAGGAGGAGTATATCCCCAGAATGCAGGGACTTTCCCTGAAAAATGTCACACTGACCGTAAAAAACGGAAAAAAGATTCTCTATCAGGATTTCGGAGAAATGATGTTCACACATTCCGGTATCACCGGCCCTCTGGTCCTCTCCGCAAGCGCCCATATCGGAGACGCCTTAAAAAAACAGGGAGAACTTCCGGCTTTCATCGATCTGAAACCGGCCCTTACGGAAGAACAGCTTGACGCGAGGATCCTCAGAGAATTTGAAACCGGAAAAAACAAACAGTTTAAAAATGTGATCAGCGTCCTCTTTCCCTCATCGCTGACTCCCGTAATGGTGGAAATCGGCGGGATCCCGCCGGAAAAGCCGGTACATGAGATTTCCAGGGAAGAGAGACATCATTTCGGTTCTCTGATAAAGAATTTCCCGGTGACTGTTACGGGGCTGGGAGAATTTAAAGAAGCTGTGATCACCAGAGGCGGAGTGGCAGTAAAAGAAATCAGCCCCTCCACCATGGAATCAAAAAAAATGCCGGGACTTTATTTTGCCGGCGAGGTCCTTGATCTGGACGCCGTGACCGGAGGATACAATCTGCAGATCGCCTGGTCAACGGCCTATCTGGCTGCGTTGGCTGTCAGTGAAGCATAAAACAGGAGGAAATTACAGATGATCTATAATATCGCCATCGACGGCCCCGCCGGAGCCGGAAAAAGCACTATAGCGCGAAGAGTCGCAAAGGAACTGGCTTTTGTCTATGTGGACACAGGAGCCATGTACAGGGCGATGGCTCTGTATCTGATCCGTTCAGGAGCCGGTAAGGAGGACGTTAAAGAGTTTGGAAGACTTTGCCAGGGCGCCGATATCTCCATCGAATACCGGGAGGGAGAACAGACGGTGATCCTGAACGGAGAAAACGTTACACCGCTTCTGCGGACAGAAGAGGTGGGAAATATGGCTTCCGTTTCCTCGGCAGATCCGAAGGTCAGAGAGAAACTCCTGGATCTTCAGAGAAAGCTCGCCGCCAGTATGAGCGTAGTGATGGACGGAAGAGACATCGGAACGACGATCCTTCCGGACGCTGATGTGAAAATCTATCTCACCGCCAGTTCTCAGAAAAGAGCGGAGAGAAGATACAAAGAACTGACTGAAAAAGGGATTTCATGCTGTCTTGATGAAATCCGCAGGGATATCGAAGAACGTGACAGAAGAGATATGAACCGGGAGATCTCGCCTCTCCGGCAGGCTGAGGACGCAGTTCTGGTGGATTCTTCGGATATGACGATCGAGGAGGTCACGAAACGAATCCTTCAGATATGCTGCGAAAAATTTTCTTTGTCAGACAGGGAGCAGAAGAAATGAAGGTTAAAACAGCGAAAACCGCCGGTTTCTGCTTCGGCGTCAGCCGCGCGGTAGATAAGGTGTACGAGCTTATTGAAGAGGGTGTTTCCCCTATCTATACCCTGGGCCCGATCATACACAACGAAGAGGTAGTGGGTGACCTGGAGGCAAAGGGAGTACGGGTAATTACGGAGGATGATCTTAAGAACCTGCGATCCGGAACAGTGGTGATCCGTTCCCACGGCGTGGGAAAAGCGGTATATCAGATGCTGGAATCCTCCGGACTTGACTGTGTGGACGTTACCTGCCCCTTTGTCCTTAAGATCCACCGCATTGTGGAGCGGGAGAGCAGAGCCGGCAGACATATTATCATTTTCGGCGACCCCTCTCATCCGGAGGTGAAAGGAATCTGCGGATGGTGCGGCGGACGCTTTACCGTGCTGAATACAGCCGAAGAGGCGGAACGCTTCCGGCCGGAGAGCGGCGAAGAGTTCTGTATCGTATCTCAGACGACATTTAATTACAACAAATTTCAAGAACTAGTTGAAATTCTCAGGAAAAAGAGGTATGATAATAATGTTTTAAATATTAGCAATATTTTAAACACTATTTGTAATGCTACCGAAGAACGGCAGAGAGAAGCAAAAACCATAGCCGGAGAGGTAGACACTATGCTGGTCGTCGGCGGCCGGCACAGTTCCAATACTCAAAAGCTGTTTGAAATATGTAAAGAGGAATGTGGAAATACTTACTATATACAAACACCTGTAGACTTGGATTCTGAAATGTTCCAACACAGTAGTTATGTAGGTATTACAGCAGGGGCGTCCACCCCAAAGAAAATTATTGAGGAGGTTCAAGAACATGTCAGAATTAAGTTTTGAACAGATGCTGGAAGATTCCGTAAAAACAATCAGAAATGGAGAGATCGTGCAGGGTACTGTCATCGATGTGAAAGATGATGAGATCATCCTGAATATCGGATATAAGGCAGACGGTATTATTACAAAGAGCGAGTACTCTAACGACAGCTCCATCGTGCTCGCAGATGCGGTGCATGTGGGCGATACCATGGAAGCGAAAGTACTGAAAGTAAACGACGGCGAGGGACAGGTTATCCTGACCTACAAGAGACTTGCGGCTGAGAAAGGCAACAAGCGTCTTGAGGAAGCATTTGAGACACAGGAGGTTCTGAAAGCGCCTGTAACCCAGGTACTTGACGGCGGACTGTGCGTGAATGTCGAGGAGACCAGAGTATTCATTCCTGCAAGCCTCGTTTCCGATACCTATGAGAGAGATCTGTCCAAGTATGCGGGACAGGAGATCGAATTCGTGATCACTGAGTTCAATCCCAGAAGACGCCGCATCATCGGTAACCGCAAGCAGCTTCTTCTTGCTGAGAAGGCTCAGAAACAGAAAGAGCTTATGGAGAGAATCCATGCAGGCGACGTTGTGACAGGCGTTGTGAAGAACGTTACAGATTTCGGCGCTTTTGTTGATCTTGGCGGCGCGGACGGCCTGCTTCATATCTCTGAGATGTCCTGGGGCAGAGTGGAGAATCCGAAGAAGGTATTTACAGTTGGACAGGAACTGAAAGTCCTTATCAAAGAGATCAACGGTGAGAAGATCGCTCTTTCTCTGAAATTCCCGGAGGAGAATCCGTGGCTTACAGCGGCTGAGAAATTTGCCGCAGGCAATATTGTAGAGGGTAAAGTTGCCCGTATGACAGATTTTGGCGCATTCGTAGAGCTTGCTCCCGGAATCGACGCGCTGCTTCATGTTTCTCAGATTTCCAGAGAGCATGTTGCGAAACCGTCTGATGTTCTTTCCATCGGTCAGGTCATCACAGCGAAAGTTGTTGACTTTAACGGTGAGGACAAGAAGATCAGCCTGAGCATGAAAGCCCTTGAGGCTCCCGCTGCAGCCGCACCGGCTGAAGAGACAGTGGAAGAAACTGCAGAAGAGGCTGAGACTGAGGAATAATCCCGGCAGAACAAAGTTCGAGGATACCGTTTATACGGTATCCTCGTTTTTTGTACTGCCGGGCAACGGGTTTCCGGTGATTATTTCAGCAGAGACAGCATACAGGGAAGCGTATGCCGCAGATACTGAAGCTGTCTGCCGTGGTCTTTCATAAAATCATCGCCGCAGGGAAACCAGGTATAGCAGGTTTCAGGAACGGCAGGTTTTTTCAGTCTTTTGTCCATGTACTGGCTGATCGCCCGGGGAATAGCGGTATCCTCCGCGGGGATGTAGTCGTAATTCTTATAATCTGCGTAAAACTGCTTCAGTTTTCCGTTGGCGACGGGAACGGTGACTCTGGCTTCGTTTTCCGAAGCTTCCAGTGAAAAGATATCTGTTTCCACAGATACAGGCACGGGAAGTGCTGCGGGAAGCGACAGGAGGGCGGAATAGCGTCCGTCTTTTTCTGATGCGGTACGCAGAGTATAAATTCCTTCATAAAACGTCCTGTATCCCAGCATGGACGTTATATTCCCAAGACCGATAAGATCTTCCCGGTTGTGTCCGAGAATAATTTCAACCAGGTCTGACCCTTTGGAGTGAAGATAAGCCCTGTAAAGCTGTATACATTTTCCACCGTCACAGAAACGGCGGGGAGGCCGACGCAAAAAAAACTCCAGATCCGGCTGTTTCATCCCGGAAAGCCCCAGAAGAGGCCGGCAGACTTTCAGTTCTTTATAGAGATCCAGAGAGCGTAAGCCGGAGAGGGGAGATACCATGTTATACTGTCCGGCCCGTGCTTCCAGAAAGGGCTGATCGAACCTGCTGCCGTTATACTGGATCAGACTGGTACAGCCCTGGATAAAATCAAAAAAACTCTGGATGATCTTACTTTCTTCCGCAAGATCCTCAGCCATCCACTGACAGAGGACCCATCCCGATCCTTCCCGCGCGATCGATCCTATTAGATAAATAAAACAGGATTTCTGCGAAAGCCCCGTAGTTTCGATATCGTAAAATACAGGTTCTGAATTATCTTCGAACCCTGTGATTTCCCCCATTTTTTCTATAGTCTCAAAAGACGGAAAATCAGCTGAAATCGGTAATTTTTTAACAATCATATGACACCTCCGGTTTCTTTCTGATTGTTTTCA
>DWXL01000285.1 GCA_019119235.1 Candidatus Blautia excrementigallinarum
TCTGCCCATTTTCATATTTATCATTATATCCAATGCACCTGTATAATGCAATCCCCTAAAAAATGGGCGCACTGTACAGTACGCCCATTTCCGGCTCATTTTTCAGCCGTTTCACTTTCATTTAAACATCCCCGTCTGATATAGTTCAGCCCGTCCCGCATTCTCAGATACTTCGCATATTTCCTTTCACAGGCTGCGGCTGCTTCTTTCTCCGGCAGATATCTGCATTCAATATTTACATTACCATCTGAAATCTGTTCCAGAGAAGATATGCTCCCGCCTTTATAGGCTGCCAGAAGAGCGATACCAAAAGCCGGCCCGATAGTTCCTCCCACTTTCTCGATGGGAATATCCAGAACATTAGCCATCGTCTGAAGCCAGACAGGACTCTGGGAACCTCCTCCCACCACCTTGACGCTTCCAAAGCGTTCCAGAGGAAGTTTCATTTTTTCAGCCAGTTCCCGGAATGCAAAACACAGGCCTTCCACCACTGCATAGAACATATCCTCCTGTGTCGTTGACAGACTGATACCCGTAAAAGCCCCGCGAAGTTCCGGGTCTGCATAAATTGTTTTATCTCCGTCAAGATGAGGATAAAACATCAGCTCATTTCCGGCCGCCTTATTTACGTTCAGTGCTTTATTTAGTTTTCCGAAACCTTTCATATCCATGATCGTTCTGTTCCACCAGTCAAAAGTGTTCCCATTGCACTGAACGACCCCCTGTACCAGGAAGAAAAATTTCTCATCGTCAAAAGAAAACAAAATCTTTTTCCCTTTTGTCTGAAATTCCGGTCTTTCCAAAGGCATCATAAAAACCCCCGAAGTACCGAGCGATATCACCGGATAGCCCCGTCCCAGACAGCCGGTAGAAATTGCCGTCGCCGGATTATCTCCGGTTCCTACGATCACCTCTACATCTGGAGAGATCCCCAGCTTTTCAGCTATCTCCGGCAGGACTTTTCCTGCCGTCTGAGCACTTCCTCTTATTTCCGGATATACCTCGCTGCTCAGTCCGATCAGTTCCCGTATCTCCTCCGACCATTTTCTTTCGCTGATTCTATACAGGCAGGAAGTAGAGGCTTCGCAGTAATCGGTCACCTGGCTGCCGGTAAGACAGTGTACCAGGTAGTCCGGTCCGATTAAAAACTTTCTCATTTTTTTAAGATTTTCAGGTTCATTTATTTTCAGCCAGTATAAATTTGCTGCCGGACTTCCTGTCGAAACAGTCCTGGAAAGATAGTCTCCCTCCGGGAATTGTCGTATAATTTCTTTCAGTTGCGGCATAATATCTTTTGTACGGGTATCATTCCACATCATTGCCGGACGCAAAGGCTTACCATTTTCTCCCAGTACTACCAGAGTGTGCATCTGCCCGGTTACTCCGATTCCTCTCAGCGCATCTCTGTTCCGGCCATCCATAATCTTTTCCACTCCCGTCTGCATGGCCTGAAACCATATTTCCGGATCGATCTCACTCCAGCCGTTCTGTGTCTGTTCCGCCTGATATTCTTCTGAAATCTGGCAGAGGATATTTTTTTCAGAATCTGTCAGGACCATTTTCATAGAAGACGTCCCTAAGTCAATTCCCAAATATGTACATTCCACACTAACACCACCTACAGAAGAAATTCAGTGTTCATTGATCATTGTAACCAGCTCCTGTGCCTTTCTTTCTACTGCTTCCACAGCCTCCAGGCTTAGATGAATCACATCGTACTCGTTATGGTTGCTTTCATATGCCGCTCCGAATGTTCTGATAAACTCTCTCCTCAGATCTGAGCCATAATTAATCTTGATCAGGCCATGCTTTTTCGCTTCCCAGATCACTTCTTTTGGAATTCCCGAACCTCCATGAAGAACCAGCGGCACTCTGCTCACCTGATTGATTTTTTCCAAAAGAGGAATATCAATCTTCGGATCGAGGCACAGACCGTGCACGTTTCCAACAGAAACAGCCAGGGTATCGCATCCTGTACGCTCCACAAAATCCGCCACCATGTCCGGGTCTGTCTTGCATTCCGCCTCGTTTACAATGTCTTCTTCTTTGCCCTGCAAAGCTCCCAGCTCCGCTTCCACCGGTATTCCGTAGAAATGACAATAATCCGCTGCTCTCCGGCATTCTTTTACATTCTCTTCAAAAGGAAGATGAGATGCGTCTATCATAATAGAAGTAAATCCGGCATCAATGCATGCTTTTACATCTTCAAAAGATTTTCCATGGTCCAGATGGAGTCCTATGGGAATATCTGATTTTTTCACAGCGTCCGCCGCTATTTCCGCAATCGTATAAGGATCGGACAGGCGAAGGTTGTTGGAAGATATCTGGATATACCCCGGAAGCTCCGCCTTCATCAGGCCATTGGCAATCCCGTATGTCATCTCCAGATTTGTCGTATTAAACGCGGGCAGAACATAATGATATCTTTTTGCATATTCCATTAATTTAAATCCGTTTACAAGTTTCATGATTTTGTCCTCCATTTATTTATAAGCTGCCGTTCTGTCTCTGCTAATTTACTTAAAAGCGTGCATTGTCTCATACAACGCTTTGTATCTCCGGAATTTATCCATGTAATAACGATGCATTTCTTTATCCGGAACGTACCGTTTTTTTATTCTGACCGCCCGCTGTATTCCTTCTTTCAGGGAAGAATATGCACCTGTCCCGGCAGCGGCCATAAGCATACACCCCATGGTCCCCGCTTCCGCATTGGCCAGTGCGCAGACTTCCATTCCAAACACATCAGCCCTGATCTGCAGAGTCAGTTCCGACGCCGCACCGCCTCCGGTCGCCGCAATACATTTCATTTCCGTCCCCAGATCCCTCATCCGTTCATAGGCAAGATATGACTGAAAGGCAAAGCTTTCCAGAACAGCACGGTACAGTTCTTCCAAAGTGGTGTGGATTGTAAGGCCTGCAATA
This sequence comes from Candidatus Blautia excrementigallinarum, assembly GCA_019119235.1. Classification (GTDB taxonomy): domain Bacteria; phylum Bacillota; class Clostridia; order Lachnospirales; family Lachnospiraceae; genus Blautia_A; species Blautia_A excrementigallinarum. The sequence goes on from DWXL01000285.1 coordinate 2,926, forward strand.
GTCCCCCGGGCATCCATGGAGAGATCCGGATTGCCCGCAGAACCAAACTGGGGAAGGATCAGTATATCCGTTCTGATATCCCGGACTCTTTCATCCATATAGGCAAAAAAATTCCTGTTCTGTTCTGTACTATCCCTGTCAATTTCCCGAAAAATCGTTTCTCTCGCCCAGTTTTTCAGCGCCCCGCAGGTGGTCACTTCTATGCTGGAAAGATATGTCCCCGGCAAAACATATGGAATGCACGGAAAATCATTCTCCAGCATCTGCGGGGTCGTTTTCCATCCCGGAAGCATCACAAACATAAATTCACAGGTCCCCATCCCGCATTCACCGTCAGACGGGCCTGCGAGTCCACTTCCCAGCGCCGCACATGTCTGATCATGTCCTCCTGCCACCAGTTTCATATCTTTATTCAGTCCAAGTTCCTCTGCAACTTCCGGCAAAATCGTTCCGATTACCGTACATGGCTTTACCGGTTCCGACATCTGCTCCCGTCTGATCCCGGCAAAGCCAAGCAGCTCTTCTGACCACTGGAACTTCCGGATATCAAAAGCCATACTCCTGGCTGCTGAGGAATAACTGACCATTCTCTTTCCGGTGAGCATATAACCTACAAAATCCTCATAATACAGTATTGCTTTTGCTTTCTTTATCACATCGGTATTTCTGTTCAGCCACATATATTTCGGAAGGCCATAAAGTTCATTGGGCGGAAGACCGGTTATCTCAAAGATCCTGTCCGCACCCAGAAGTCTGATAATCTCTTCTGTTTCTCCGATCCCCCGGCAGTCCCCGGTAAGCATGGATTTCGCCAGGGGCCGGTTATTCTCATCAAGGCACACAACTGATTCGCCCAGACTTGTCACTGCCATTGCATCGATTTTTTCGGGACATCCTGCCCCCGTCTCCCGGAGAACTTCCTTTACATTTTTTAATACGATATCCGGATCCAGTTCCCGATATCCTCCTGTTCCTTCTTCCTGATATCTGCGTTCCGACTGGAAGATCACATTTCCATCCAGGTCATATACCAGCATCTTACAGCCGCTGGTCCCCACATCCATTCCTGCAAAAGCCATGTTTTACCTCACTCTTTGGATCTGCTCTTTCTGACAACATCAATAATAACTGCCGCCAGAATAATGATTCCTTTAAATACTTCCTGCCAGAAGGAATTGATTCCCATCAGGTTCAAACCATTAGTAATCACACCGATGATAAGAATACCGATAAAAGTTCCTCCCACGGTTCCCACACCGCCGGACATACTTGTTCCGCCGATCACCACTGCCGCGATAGCATCCATCTCAAACCCGCTGCCCAGAGTCGCTGCCGCAGAGCCGAGCCTTGCGGACCAGATCAGACCGCCCAGACCGCAGAAGAGACCTATCAGCACATATGGAAGCATATTGTATTTTTTTACGTTAACTCCGGAATACTGAGCTGCCAGTTTGTTTCCACCGAGAGCATAAATATAGTATCCAAATCGGGTGCGGTTCAGAAGGAACCATGTGAAAACAAGCACTACCGCAGCATAAATGATAATGACAGAAACTCCTCCGACAGAGGTGTTTCCAATGGAAGTATAGGCATCGTTTCTTACACGGATGGTAACTCCGCCGGAAATGATTTCTGTCAGACCTCTGCCTATACTCTGAGTTGCCAGTGTCGCCACAAAAGCGGGAACTTTAAGATAAGAAATGGCAACACCGTTAACAATACCTACCAGCGCACCTACACCGAGACAGATCACTACGGTAAGTCCTACCGGCAGTCCTGCATTTGTTATCATATATGCCCCGATAATACCGGAAAGTCCTACTGTGGAACCCACAGAAATATCAATCTCGCCCAAAAGGATCGCCATCAGCATACCGCAGCTTATAATCGCGTTTACTGCATTAGATCTCAACAGGTTCAAAAGGTTTGACGCGGTCAGAAATCTTGGTGTGGAAACAGAAATGATAACCACCAAAAGAATCAGACCGATAATTGTACCTATATTTCTTCTGAAAAAAGCTATGCCGGGGATTGATCCCGCACTTTTTTTATTCATGTCCAGACCTCCTGATCATTTTATATATTTTCGATTATTCACTTTTTGTTGCAAGCGCCATCATCGCTTCCTGGGAAAATTCCGTCTCGTTGATTTCTCCGGTTATTTTTCCCTCGCACATTACATAACATCTGTTGCACATGTTAATTATCTCCGGAAGTTCCGATGATATCATAATGATACAGGCCCCTCTCGCCGCAAGCCCGTCAATAATCGAATAAATTTCCGCCTTGGCGCCCACATCGATTCCTCTTGTAGGCTCATCGAGGATAATAACCTTGGGATTTTTTGCCAGCCATTTGCTAAGCACAATCTTCTGCTGATTGCCGCCGCTTAAGTTTCCCGCCAGCTGTCTGGGAGATGTGATTTTAATGGAGAATTTTTTTCTGTAATCCTCCACCATATTATTCCATTCTTTATCCCGAACATGAATTCCATTTACAAAATCCGACAGGCATACAAGACCCATATTAAATTTCACATCATTTTTCAGAATCAGTCCTTCGCCCCGGCGGTCTTCGGAAACATAGGCAATTCCATTCCGGATTGCATCCTGAGGACTTCTGATATCCACCGGCCTGCCGTCCAGAAAGATCTCGCCTCCGCTTTTTGGATAGGCGCCGAACACAGTTTTCATCAGCTCTGTTCTTCCTGCACCTACCAGCCCTGCAAATCCTACAATTTCTCCATAACGGGCAGTAAAACTTGCATTACTGAACAGTTTCGTATGAGAAAGATTTCTGGCTTCCAACGCAACTTTTCCGATATCATGTTTATTTTTGGTATAGAAGCTGGACAGTTCACGTCCTACCATCAGACTGATCAGATGGTCTCTGTCCGCTTCTTTTGTACGGATATCTCCCACCATTTTTCCGTCACGAAGTACCACAATCCTGTCGGTGATCTCGAACAGTTCCTCCAGACGATGGGATATATAAATGATTCCGATATTCTTTTCCCTGAGAAGGCGGATAATACCAAAAAGAATCTCCACTTCTCCCTGTGATAAAGAAGAAGTCGGCTCATCCATGACAACTATCTTCGCATCCGCAGATATCGCTTTTATAATCTCTACCAGCTGCTGCATTCCCATGGTCAGGCTTCTGACCATCTGATCTGCTCTCAGGTTCAGATGCAGGTCATCGATCAGCTTCTGGGTCTGCCGTTCCATTTCCGCCACATCTACCAAACCGAATTTATTCTTCGGCTCTCTGCCAAGAAAAACATTGGCCGCGATCGTTCTGTCGGGCACCAGCACAATTTCCTGGTGAATAATACGAATTCCGTTTTCTCCTGCAACTGCAGAAGAATTAATGTTTCTGATCTCTCCGTGGATACGGATCTCTCCCGCATCCGCTTTGTAAATCCCGCCGAGTATTTTTATCAGCGTTGATTTCCCGGCGCCATTTTCGCCAAGAATTGCAACTACTTCTCCTTCATCAACAGAAATATCCACACCGTTCAGCACAACATTTGAGGCAAACGCTTTCGTTATATTGCTCATCTGTAACAATTTTGTTTCACTCATATTATGCTTCCTCTCATTATTTTTTAAAAAATGGGCGTTGCTGTATTCACGCAACGCCCGATTTTGTCACAGCCTTTTAACTTTCAGCCAATTCCGTCTGTACGGATGAATTTCTTATTCTGCTGCGTCAGCCGCTTCTGCTGTCTCTTCTGTCGCTGCTCCGTCAGCCGCTTCTGTTGTTTCTGCTTCTGTCTCGGCTGTCTCTGCCGCATCTGCTTCGTCTGTTTCTGCTGCAGTGTCACCTTCATCCAGAGAATCCCATGCATCCAGATCATAATCATCGATATTATCTGCTGTGATGCTGTAGGACTCAATAGATGTATTGAACTCGATCTCTTCACCATTCAGAACTGCGATTGCTTCCTGTACGCCGAGATATCCCATATATGTCGGTCTCTGTGCAGAAGACTGAACCATAGTACCGTCTTTGATCGCATGTTTTCCAATGGGTGCTCCGTCCTTGCCGAGGATATCGATCTCGCCGGTCTTTCCGGCATCTTCAACAGCCTGTACAGCGCCCAGAGCTGAAGTATCATTAATGCAGTAGATTACATCAATATCATCATGTGCCTGAAGCGCGTCGGATACAACGTTGAAAGAAGTTTCTGTTGAACCCTCGCCTTCAACTACCTGTACTTCTACAAATGCGTCAGGATTCTCTGTGTTCTCCTCAATTCCCTGCCAGAATCCGTCTACATTGATAATGCAGGACTCGGCGGTCTGCAGATGCACGATCAGGATATTCGCTCCATCAGGATGATTCTCTGCAACCCACTGTCCGGAAAGGTATCCGAGCTGTGTATTATCGGAAGCAATAATTCCGTCTACCAGTTCGTAATCATCTTCTGTGATCACGTTGTCAATATTGATAACCTTTACGCCCGCATCTTTACATGTCTGAAGAACTGTCTGAGCCCCTGCGGAATCATAAGGGATATAAATCAGAGCGTCAATTCCACTTGCGATCATATCATCAATCTGAGACGCCTGCTGTGTGGGGTCGTTCTGGGGATCAAAATAGATCAGTTCACTGCCTGTTTCATCGCATGCCTGCTGAACACCGTCAAGAACAGCTGTGAAGTATTCATTTGTCAGCGTATAGGGAGAAAAGCCGATGGTGTAGCTGCCACTTTCTTCCGCTTCTGCCATTACTGTAACACCGGAAACCATAGATAATGCCATTGCCCCTGTCAATAAAGCTGCAAGTATTTTTTTCTTCATAAAATAACCTCCCTTTGTTTATTTGTTCGGAATTGGCCGTTTCCTTTTTGTTTGTACGAACATGTTAGCATATCGATTTTTATAATTCAATATCATTAATTAACAATAATAATTATATTATTTTGTGCATTTCTTCTTTTTAATGTTCGTTTTTTGCAAATGTATTGTTTGTTTTTTGTACTATTATTTACGTTATTATCATTGCAAGTACATTGTTTTTTACTATTTTAAGGAAATCTGAAATGTTCGTTTTTTACATATAAATTGTTCGTTTTAGTTTCGATATAAATCTTTTTTTATCCGCACAAAAAAAGAAGCTTCCGAATGTTTCGGAAACTTCCTGCTTCTATTTCAATGTCATCTATGTTTTGTATTGTTATCATTTTATTCTGCAATTATAACATTTACACGGTGTCTCTTCATCAAAGTCATTCCCTCTTCATCAATCTCAGAATCTGTAATCAGGCCGTCTATCTGTGACAGACTGCCAAATTCATTCAGATCATATGTATTGATTTTTGAAGAGTCTACAAGTACATACACCTTTTTTGCCACAGAGAAAATAGAACTTTTAAGCCGCGCCTCAGGCGAATATCCGTCATACAGTTTCCCGTCTGTTCCTACCGCAGCCGCACCGATAAAAGCAATGTCCAGCTGATAATTCTTCAGTTGTTCCTCAGCTACCGGCCCGGAACTGCAGTTGGTGATCCGTATCATATCTCCGCCCAACATAATAACTGAAAGATTGGCAAACTGCAGGGCATGTTCAGCCACCTTCAGATGATTGACAACGACCACCGCCCGTATCTCCTCCGCCAGATAATTCAAAATTATCCTGGTAGTGGATCCTGCATCCACGAAAATCCTCTGACCGTTGCGGATCATAGTCGCAGCCAGCGCTGCAATTTTCTCTTTATTTTCTCTGTGAGCAATTCTTGCTTCATCAAAAGAAATCATTCTGACAACAGGCTGATTCCCCAGTTCTGCACCTCCGTGAGTCCTTGTGATATTATATTGACATGCCAGGAAATTCAGATCCCGTCTTACGGTCATTTCTGATATGTCAAATCTTCTGGCCAGATCGTTCACTTCCACCTTATGCTGCTTCTGAAGTATATCCAGAATAGCCAGGCATCTTTCACTCTTCTTCACAAAAGTACCTTCCTTTTCACACGTATTTACCTGGCTTTAATTATAACATTTACATACACTTTTTCAAGAAACTTTTGTAAGAGCCTGTTATTCACTTATGAAAATTCTGGTAAAACTCTGTTTTTCCATACAGCACAGTCCATCTCACGCTCCTTTACCCTTCCGTCTGTTTATATCGGGCC
>DWXL01000286.1 GCA_019119235.1 Candidatus Blautia excrementigallinarum
AAGCGCTATGTATCCTCCGGAATATGCCAGAAGGAGTGTCGTGGTCATGGTTCCCATCGCCGCGCGCCCCACATTCATTCCCGAAAGCATCGCTTCTTTCCATCCGATATCCGGTTTCTTGTGCACCACCTCGTTGACCGCGGAGGTGATATCCACAGAGAGATCGATCATCGCCCCGGAAGCCCCGATGAAGATCGCGCTCATAAAAATCCTGGTCAGACTGAGATCCTGATACCCCGCGTACAGAAGGCTCTCCGAATAGGACATCACCGCGCCGTGGATCTTGAAGGCGTCGGTAAAAATACACCCCAGGATACATGTCACCAGCACGCCGAGAAACGCGCCTCCGCAGGCGGCCAGCGTCTTCATGTCAAATCCGTATACAAAGAATATGATCAGAAGGGTCAAAAAAGCCGTGATCAGGATACCGCACAAGATGGGATTCGCCCCGCCCAGATAGGCGGGCACCAGGATCTTCCAGATAGTGAGAATGGTAATGGCGAAAGAGCACACCGCCCGCAGTCCCGTCCCTCCCGCGAACAGGATCAGGAACAGGATGAAGATTCCCGCCAGTATCAGTTCTTTGTCGATCCGGTAATGATCGTTCATCGTTACGGAAGTGATGCCGTCGTCGTTATAGCTTACCACTACGTGGGCCACGTCGCCCTCTTCAAAAATCTTGTCGGATTCCAGAGAGCCGCTGAGCATATTTACCGCCCTGGTTTCGTCTCCCTTGAACTTTCCTTCCAGAAGCTCCACCTCGCAGTACTGCTCCCCCGACTGGATGAGGCCCGAGCTTCGCACCGCGCTTTCGTCTGTTGATAAAACTTTTGCTTTTACTTTGTCTGTTCCCTGATAAATGACAGCATCCTCATAGCCCGTAGGAAGGGCTATGAGGATGACGATCAGCAATACCGCAATGATGGAAACAGAGTATTTTTTCAGTCTGTCCGTCATTATTTTTACTGTACTCCTGTGATTGCTGCCATTTTGTTGTAGATATCGGTGTTGTCATAGTATCCGCCGAACTGCTCCTGGCCGACGCCCATTGCGAACACTTCTACAGGAAGTCCTGTGTGCGCGTAGGAGGAGAAGTCGATACCGGATTTGTTGTTCAGGATATGAGTGATCGTTACGGTAAGAGGTTCGTAGCTTCCGTATAATACATACTCTTCCTGGCCGAATTCTTCTTCCTCGCCGGTACGGCTCATAGTCTCTTCGTATGCAGCCTGCAGTTTCTGATACTCGTAGTCTGTCATAACGAGAGTGCCGCCTTCTTCGCCTTCCGGATGCTCATCCTTGCTGTCCGCCTGATTGGTGGTCTCTGTGGTTCCCTGGGGAGCCTGAAGGCCGAACAGTTCAGTCACATCCTGCATAACGGTTTCGAAATCAGTCTTGTTCTCTTTGTATCCTGCCACATAGTCAGAATCGAATTTCGCGTAGGAAATCTTCTGGTTAGTCAGGTTGGTAAGGAAGGTGTCATAGTCTGTTCCCGCGAAACCAATCGTCAGACCGCCGGTCTCGTGGTCGCCTGTTACCAGGATCAGAGTCTCATCCGGATGCTCGTTGTAGAATTCAACCGCTTTGCCTACAGCCTCGTCCAGAGCGACAGTATCTGTAATGGTAGCGCCGGCATCGTTCGCGTGACATGCCCAGTCGATCTTACCGCCTTCTACCATCATGAAGAAACCGGTCTCGTTATCCAGAACTTCGATACCTTTTTCCACATAATCTGCAAGCGCCCACTCGCCTTCTTCCAGATCCATGTCATAGCTCATGGCGTCGTCGTCGGCAAGGGTCTCGTCGATCACGATAGTTTTTCCGGACTCAGCGGTAAGAGCCTCTGCCTCTGCCTTTGTTCTTACTACAGTGTAGCCTGCTTCTTGTGCCAGCTGGTAGAGATCTGTCTGATCTTCGTTCTCGCCTGTGGGGCTTAACAGTCCGCCGCCTGCGAAATAGTCAAATCCGCTGTCGATCAGCTCCTGTCCGATCTCATAGTAGCTGCTTCTGGAAGCCTGATGCGCATAGAAAGCCGCCGGCGTCGCATGGTTCAGGTTTACGGTGGAAAGGATTCCGACTTTGTAACCAAGCTGCTCTTTCACCTTCTCCGCGATGGTTTCATAAGAAGTCTGCATGGCCTCGTCCATGTTGATGGTTCCGCTGTAGGTCTTGTGGCCGGTAGCGATAGAAGTCGCTGTGGAAGCGGAATCCGGGCAGAAGGATGTGCTGTCGTAAGTCTGAGCGGACCCGGCTACCGGGAAGTTCATCATATTCAGCTTGCTCTCGCTGGTAAGAATGTCGTCCCCGTCGTCCTCAATGGCGTTGAGGTAATAGTTGGTAGTCTGGATCTGCGGATAGCTCATTCCGTCGCCAATAAAAAGGAACACATACTTCGGTGTCTTTGCTGCTGCGTCTTCTGTCGCTGCGGCTGCTTCAGCAGTTTCTTCTGCGGCTGCTTCTTCAGTTGCGGCTGCCGCATCAGCAGTTTCGGTTGTTTCTGCGGCGAATGCTGCCTGTGCAGGCGCCGCGCAGGGAGCCATAACGGCTGCTGCCAGTAAAAGGGCACTGAGTTTTTTTGCGTTCATAAAATGTTGATCTCCTTTTTCTCTTCCATTTTATATTTCTGTTCTTTCCGGGGACTGTTCCCCGACGTAAAGAGATTAACATTCAATTATTAAAACTTCCCGCGCCCCTTTGTAAAATATAAATCAAATATTCCGGCCAAATGTGAAATTCCTGTCAGGCGTTCCCCTGCTGGTCTATCACCTCTTTCAGGGTCCTGCACAGGAGGCTGAAATCGATGGGTTTGGAGATATGCGCATTCATTCCCGCCGCGGCCGTCGCGGAGAGGTCCTCGGCAAAGGCATTGGCCGTCACGGCGATGATCGGAATCTTCTCCGCGTCCCGGCGTTTCATCTTCCGGATCGTCCTCGCCGCTTCGCAGCCGTCCATCTCCGGCATCTGCATATCCATCAGGATCACGTCGAACTCGTCTTCCCCGGAGGCTGCGAAAAGATCCACCGCCTCTTTTCCGTTCCACGCCTTTACCACCTGCGCGCCGTACATATCCAGAAGCTCGCAGGCGATCTCCATATTGATCTCGTTATCCTCCGCAAGAAGGATCTTTCTGTTCCTTAAGAAATCCTCTTCGGATTTTCCGCTCTCTGCCTGGTCCGCTTTTTTCTCCCCGCCGCTTCCCGTAATGTCCACCTCATTGCCGGACGTTTCTCCGGAAACCGGATTCTCTTCCATCTCTTCCTCCACGTCGGCTTTGCGGAACGGAAGGATGACGGTAAAAGTACTGCCCTTTCCCAGCTCGCTCTCCACGGAGATCTCCCCGTTCATCTGGGAGAGGATATTTTTTACAATAGGCATTCCAAGCCCGGTTCCGGATACATTCTTCGCGCCGAATCTTACTTCCCGCTCATAGGGGATAAAGATCCTGTCCAGAAAATCCCGGGACATGCCGGCGCCCGTATCCTTAAGGACCAGCTTATATTTCACAAAATCACTGTTCTGCCTTTCCGATACTTTCAGTGAAATGGCATCCCCCTCCGAGGTGAATTTCACCGCGTTGGACAGAAGATTGCTGAGGATCTGCGTCACGCGGAAGGAATCCCCGTATACTTCCCTGGTCTTAATGTCAAAATCAAGGGTAAATGTTTTCCCCTCTCTTTTTATCTGATCCCGCACCATATCCGCGCAGTCGGTGATACACTTCTTCAGATCAAAATGTTTGGTATCCAGGGTGATCTTTCCTTTTTCCAGTTTGGATATCTCCAGGATATCATTGATCAGACCCAGAAGCTGCTGGCTGGAAAAATTGATCTTCGACATATAGTCTTTCATTTTTTCCCGGTCGTCCAGATGCTTTTCCGCCAGCTCCGACAGTCCAATGATCGCGTTCAGAGGGGTACGCATATCATGGGACATATTGGAGAAGAAGGAATTCTTGGATTCCTCGCTCTCCCTGGCGGCCTTCAGGGACTCCTTCAGAAGCTCTATCTGGCCCAGCTGCTCTTTCTTCTCGTCGTCCACCATGCGGAAGCAGAGCACCGCCTCCTCGGGATTGAGGGATTCGTCGAAAAGAAGGCGGACGTTCACCCAGCGGTACTCGCCGTCGAAAACGCGCTGGAAATCACCGCCGTAATCCCGGACTCTTCTGGATACGAGGCTTCTGATATTCTCCAGGGAAAAGCTTGTCCTGAAGTCTTCAAATACATCCGGCTTCATCAGTTCTCCCATGGTGTTCATAAGGAGATCATAATCTCCCCGGGGCGGGATTTTTCTGCGCACATAGTCGGAACCCTTGATCATGTCATAGGTTCCCCGGGAAAAGTCCATGCGATAGATGGCGTAAAAGGAATTTCCCAGAACGCGCACCGTCTCGTTTGTCCTGCGCCATGTGCGGTTCATTCTCTCCTCCCGGACGCTCATGATCACAAAAACCGCAAGGAACACCAGAAGGATTGCCACAAACCATATGGATATCGTCCGTACCCCTCCCAGAAGGGAACTGTACGGTATGGTGACAATAGAGAGCCATCCGTTGGTGGTTATATCGAAATAGGCGGCTCTTTTCTCCTGTCCCGGCGTGTGGATATAGGCGCTGTTGCTGTCAAAAGTCCCGTCTTTGATCCTGTCGATAATGGTATTTATATAGCTCTGGATCTGTTCACGGGGAATGTCGGCCCTGGTTTCCGAATACAGAAGCGTACCGGATGAATCGCAGAGAAAGAACGCGCTCCCCTCCGGAAGACGTCTCTCCTGTTTATCCGTCTGGGAATGAAACTGCCGGGGAAAGATATCAAAAGCCACCACATTGCCGGGAACTTCTCCTTCCTGGGCAATGGTGATCACCAGTTCCCCGGAGACAGCGTCCTCATAGGCGTCTGTAAAAATAACTTCGCCGTCGGCCTCCACAGCCTCTGTGTACCAGGAAGTATTCTCCACATCATAATCCCCGTCTCCCTCCCAGGGATCCGCGGCAACGATCTTTCCGTCGATCACCGCATAGGGATCTATCTCGTCTTCGCCCACGATATCCACAAGGCTCTGCATAAATATGCGGATCCAGGTTTCCGGATCGCTGCTGCTTTTCAGCTGCTGGTCGATGTACCCGGTACACAGACGCAGCATTGTCTCGTAGCCTATGAGATTCCGCGTGTTTTCCACCGAGTAGCTGTGGGCGATCTCATTTCCCATCCTCTGCGCGTTGGCAAGAAGCACGCCTCTTACCACAACAAGACTGCAGACAGCCATGGCCGCCACAGCGATCAGTATCACAACTCTTCTTTTTATATTGTTCATGCCGCCTGCGGCCTCACGTTTTTTCTTTGCCATCATCTGTACTCCCTGAGAATGTCAATAAGCTCAAGATAACAGTTGTGGAATTCCGGAAACAATTCCCGGGCTTCCTCAAGTTTTTCCGCTCTGAGAAGTTCTGTCATCCGGGAAGAAATCTCATACAATCGCCGGAACGAAAGGTTTCCGCATACTCCTTTCAGATTGTGGACCGCCTGGAAGGCTTTTTTTACATCTCCCTCTTTCAGCGCTGTTTCAAGATCCCCCGCATTGCCGTCGTCAGGGAACTTCAGAATGAATTTCCAGTACAGAGCCTCGTTTCCCATAAACCGCTCTGTCCCGGACGCTATATCGGTTCCGGCCTGTTCCAGTTTCTTTTTTATCTCTTCATTCATTTTCTCTCACATCCTTTTCTTTACCCGGAGACAGATTCCCCGCCTGT
>DWXL01000048.1 GCA_019119235.1 Candidatus Blautia excrementigallinarum
AATTAAAATAAAAAGGGACTACCGAAGCAATCCCCATTCTGGTTTATTTTATCTGTGTTCCGTTACCGTTCTTCTGCGCCGGAGATGACACACTGTTCTTCTGTTTCTCCGTCTCATCAAGCTTCATCCGCAATGAAATCAGTTCATGCTTAAGTTCATACATCTCCTGATCCTTCTGCTGGAGATCCTGTTCAAAAATCTCCGCCTGTTTCTTGGCTTTGAAATAATCGTCAGTGATATTCAGACTCAGAAGCGTATGCTTCGTTTCCATAGGCTGCCTGGAATACCCGGGCATTTCACTCAGTTCCGCGATTTTATTATTGATATAGGACGCTACCTTCTGAAAATATTCTTCTGATTCATAGCCTCCCAAAGTGATGATCTTTCCGCCGATCACTACCTGCGCTGTATTCTTGACTGCCATAAAAAGCCTCCTGTTATAGATCCTCTTTCAGTATTTATTTTATTATAATCGAATTTTGTAGAAAAGTATAGGACTTTTTAGGAAATCTTCTCATATCCCAGATGGCTGTATGCCAGAGGCGACGCCATCCTTCCCCTGGGAGTACGGTTGAGGAAACCATTCTGCAGAAGATAGGGCTCATACACTTCCTCCAGCGTGCCGGCGTCCTCTCCGATGGCTGCCGCCAGGGTTTCCACGCCGGCCGGACCTCCCTGAAAATTCACGATCAGGGTCTTCAGGATCTTCCGGTCTGTTTTATCCAGGCCGTACTGATCTACTTCCAGAAGGTTCAGGGCAAAAACGGCAACCTCGTATGTGATCTTTCCGTCGTATTTCACCTGAGCAAAATCCCTGACACGCTTCAGAAGCCGGTTGGCCAGTCTTGGCGTTCCTCTGGAACGCTTGGCGATCTCCGCGGCTCCTCTGCGGTCTATATCTACCTCCAGGACCTGCGCGGAACGGAGAATAATGGTCTCCAGCTCCTGCTGGTTATAGAACTCCAGATGATGCATCACGCCGAACCTGTCCCGGAGAGGCGCGGAAAGAAGTCCTGCCCGTGTCGTCGCGCCCACCAGCGTAAACTTCGGAAGATCCAGACGGATAGAACGCGCGGAAGCGCCTTTGCCGATCATAATATCTATGGCGAAATCCTCCATGGCAGGATAAAGCACTTCTTCTACCTGACGGTTCAGGCGGTGGATCTCATCCACAAAGAGGACGTCGCCCTCCTGAAGATTGTTGAGGATGGCGGCCATCTCTCCCGGCTTCTCGATCGCCGGTCCGGAAGTGACTTTCATATGTACTCCCATCTCATTGGCGATAATTCCGGAAAGCGTGGTCTTGCCAAGTCCCGGCGGGCCGTAAAACAGCACATGATCCAGAACGTCGTGGCGCTGTTTTGCCGCCTCGATATATATTTTCAATGTGTTTTTTGTCTTTTCCTGTCCGATGTATTCATCCAGCGTCTGTGGACGGAGTGTTCCCTCAAGAGGAAAATCTTCTTCTGTCACATCGGTGGTGATCATTCTTTTTTCCATATATGCTCCTATAAGTTCTTAAGGGCTGCTTTCAGAATACCCTCCACATCATCAGCAGTGATTCCGGAAACCTTACGCACAGCCTGAAGAGCCTGCGTACTGCTGTATCCCAGAGCGACAAGAGCTTCCACAGCCTCCCTGCTTCCGTCGGCTGCCGCCGTCTCTGAGCCGGCTTCCTCCTGTACGTGAGCAAGCTTCAGTTCAAACGCTTCCTCTGCATTCAGCTTGTCCTTCAGTTCCAGGATCAGCTTCTGCGCCGTCTTCTTCCCTATTCCGGGAGCTCTGGAAAGCGTCTTTACATCGTCTGAAAGAACGGCGAACCTGAGCTCGTCGGCCGTGAGACCTGCCAGGATCCCAAGGGCGGCCTTCGGCCCGATCCCGTTTACCCCCAGCAGGAGCCGGAATACCTGAAGGTCATCCCGGGACAGGAAACCATAAAGCTGCATGGCGTCCTCTCTCACATGAAAATAGGTATGGACAAGAATCTCGCCTGATTCCCGCACCGCCTTCTCAATAGCGGTCCCCGTCATAAAAATCTCATAACCGATACCTCCGGCTTCAAGGATCACCGAAGATTCCGTTGAATCCGCCACGTATCCGCGAATAAATGAAATCATACTGTTCTGCTCCTGTCTTTCAGATTAACGAATACATCATAACATACCATTCCGGAAAAAGCAAACTAATGTACGTTTACGCCAATATAAAAGCTCCGGAAAAGGAACTGCTTCCTCTTCCGGAACTGTATCAAAGCAAATCTGAAGTATCTGGATCATAGAATCACATTCCGCGGACAGACCTCTCTGCATGCGCCGCATCCGGTACATTTGTCATAGTCAATATGCGCGCAGAAATCGTCTACCCTGATCGCCCCGTCCGGACAGACTTTCTCACATTTTTTGCAGCCGATACACCCTGTCTCGCAGGCTGAAGTCACCGCTTTACCCTTATCATGAGAACTGCATCCAACCATGACATTCTGCGTATAGGGGATCAGTTCGATCAGATGACGGGGACAGGCGTCCACGCATTTGCCGCAGGCTTTACACGCCTCCCGGTCCACTGCCGCAATCCCGTTGATGATATGTATGGCGTCGAAAGCGCAGGCTTTCACGCAGCTTCCATATCCCAGACAGCCATAGGCGCAGGCCTTTGCCCCGCCTCCGGGAACAAACGCCAGCATCTGACAGTCACCGGTACCGGTATAAACATAATTCTCTGTTGTTTTGTCACAGGTTCCCGTACATTTTACAAAAGCAGTCCGGCGCACCGTTTCCACGGCTTCCTGTCCCATAATACCGGCAATGATCTTTCCCACCGGATCGCCGCCTACGGGACACCCGTTTACCGGCGCCTCGCCTTTGGCAATAGCCGCGGCAAGACCATCGCAGCCCGGATATCCGCAGCCGCCGCAGTTGTTTCCGGGAAGAGCTTCTCTGACCGCGATTTCCCGCTCGTCTGTCTCCACCGCGAATTTCTTACCCGCAATTCCGAGAAAAATACCAATAAAGAGGCCCACGGCCGCAACTACCACAGTCGCTACGATAATCGCTTCAATATTCATATCTTCCGCCTCCTTATATCAGTCCGGAGAAACCGCAGAACGCGATCGCCATCAGTCCGGCTGTAAGAAGGACTGTGGGAAAGCCTCTGAACGCTTCCGGAATATCATTGTATTCGATCTTTTCGCGGATACCCGCCATTACGATAATGGAAAGGGTAAATCCCGCCGCAGTGGCAAAACCGTTTACCGTGCCCTCAAGTATGTTGTAATCGTTCTGCACATTGATCAGGGCGACGCCCAGTACGGCGCAGTTGGTGGTGATGAGGGGAAGATACACGCCCAGCGCCTGATAAAGCGACGGAATCGCTTTTTTCAGGAACATCTCAACGAACTGCACGAGGGCCGCTATGATGAGAATAAATACGATGGTCTGCAGATATTCCATGTCCGTGGGCACCAGTATAAACTGATA
>DWXL01000049.1 GCA_019119235.1 Candidatus Blautia excrementigallinarum
AAGATCATCAGAAACGCAAAAGTATATCAGCCGGAATACGCCGGAGTAAAAGATATCCTTATTCTTGGAGATAAGATCGCCGCTGTGGGCGAGAATCTGAAAGCCGATTTCGGCGGCGCGCTGAAGGCAGAAGAAATAAACGGGGAAGGCATGGCTGCAGTGCCCGGATTCATTGACAGCCATGAACATATCCTGGGCGGCGGAGGCGAAGGCGGCTTCCATACCAGAACGCCCGAGGCAGGACTGAAAGACCTCACAATGAACGGCATCACCACAGTGGTGGGATGCATCGGCACAGACGGAGTGGGCAGAGATATGACGGCCCTTCTGGCAAAGGCCCACGGCCTTGAGAACGAAGGCGTCACCACCTATACTTACACCGGAGCCTATCAGGTTCCAGTCCCCACTCTCACCGGCAGTCTTATGAAGGATATCATGATGCTGGATAAAGTGATCGGCGTAGGCGAAGTGGCCATTTCCGACCACCGGTCCTCACAGCCTTCTTTTGAGGAATTTGCCCGTATTGCGGCAGACGCCCGGGTTGCAGGCATGCTGTCCGGCAAGGCAGGGATCGTAAACGTCCATCTGGGCGACAGCCCCCGCAAACTGGATCTTATCCTGAAGGTTGTCCGCGATACCGAAATACCCGCCTCCCAGTTTCTGCCCACTCATGTAAACCGCAACGCCGCTCTTTTTGACGAATGCCTGGAATTCGCGAAAGACGGCGGAACCATTGATTTTACCGGAAATGAAGATATCAATTACTGGGAGACGATCTGCGACGAAGTGCGTGTGTGCAAAGGCATCCGCAGACTTCTGGACATGGGAATATCCAGCGACCGGTTCACCATCTCCTCCGACGGCCAGGGAAGCATGCCGGTTTTCAACGCAAAAGGGGAATATCAGGGAATCGGTATCGGAAAAGCATCCTGCCTTCTCAAAGAAGTCCGCGAATGTGTGCAGAAAGAAAATATCCCGCTGGAAACAGCGGTAAAGGGCATAACTTCCAATCCTGCCGCCATTCTGAAACTGAATGGCAAAGGCCATATAAAACCCGGATTTGACGCGGATATCTGTCTTCTCACAGAAGAAGGACTGAAACTGGATACTGTGATCGCACGGGGACGTATCATGGTAGAAAAAGGAAAGCAAACAGTGTTCGGGACCTTCGAAAGATCCTGATACTTATCCGGAATAATATGCCAGATCATGATACATTCCGGCCATATCTTTCTGCCCCAGCCGGTCATATATCATACTCAGAAAAACTGCCGGGAGGAAGCCGTAGCATTCCTCCCGGATAAAAGCCCCCGACCGGTCTGCTCTCTTAGCTGTAAACGCCTGTTTATACCAGTAGGCTGCTTCTTCATATCTTCTTCTGTCGAAAAAATGACGACCCAGATCGCAGCAGGTCTCGCCTCTGGGCACATCAAAAGAAAGGCCGTATAAAAGCGCCTGCAGCGCTTTCGAGTCTTCTCCCGTACCATAAAAACAATACGCCAGCTGCCTGGTCGCGTCGATCTGATTTTCCACCCATCCGTCAGGCCTTTCCAGAAATTCCGTCAGCGCCTGCGCGCCTTCCCGGTATCTGCCATGATACAGGAGTTCTCTGCCGTAATAATAAAGGGATCGTGCGTCGAATTTTTCTCCGTCCTTCTTCATTTTTTCATATATGCGCAGATTCCTGTCACTGTCCCCGGCATCTGTTTTTCTGTGTTCCACCGGAATATCCGCATAGATTATTTTTCCGTGAGGCGGGATGACCTCGTGGACTTTCCCCGTAAAACGGAAGTCCTTACTGTTTCTTACGATTCTTTCCCGGTAGTAGGAAAAGGCCGGGCGCCCCTGTTCGTCAAAAGCAGTCACATAAGGGAGCATGACCACGTCTGTCTCTCTGTCAAAAGCCTGTTTCAGTTCCATCAGCTTTTCCAGGCTTCTCTCCGGGATCACATCATCCGCATCCAGCCACATAAGATATTCTCCCTGTCCCTGATCCATGGAGAAATTCCGCGCCGCAGAAAAATCATCCCGCCATGGATAATGGAATATCCTGTCCGTAAACTCTGCCGCAATTTCCGCCGTCCTGTCCCCGGAACCGGTGTCCACTATGACGATCTCATCCGCAAAATCTTTCACGCTCTCCAGGCATCTTCCCAGAACGCGCTCCTCATTTCTGACAATCATGCACAGACTTATGGAAATCATCTGCCGCCTCCGCATATTGCTCTATTTATTTTATGGTCGCGCGCAAAATCTGTTACATATATTTTTATACTGCCGCCCCGTCCATTTTCAAATGGCGCAGACACTGCTTCCGCACAAACCAGAAACATACCGCCTGCAAAAGGATCGTAGCGATCCATGATCCGGGATAAGATATAAACAGGAAATAAAGGGATCTGTGCTGCGGGAAGATAAGATAGATCCAGATAATCCTCGTTCCAACCGTACCTATAACAGACAGGATCATCGGAACCGCGGAATGTCCCATTCCTCTCAGCGCTCCCGGGATCAGATCCATAATGCCGCAGAGGAAATATGGTACTGTTGTTATGGAAAGGATCTCAAGTCCGCACTGGATCACCTCAGCGTCAGTCGTATAAATCTTCAGGATCTGGGAACCGAACAAATAGGCTCCCACGCCGAATACCACAGACACTCCTACTGAAAGGATCATACAGTCCACAAGAACACGGTCCATCCTTTTTGGCTTGCGGACGCTGTA
>DWXL01000050.1 GCA_019119235.1 Candidatus Blautia excrementigallinarum
GACGGCGTCTGCTTTTATGAAGCAGTCAGCGCCGGAGAAACCTTCGATATCCTGCTGGCGGATATCCAGATGGCCGGTATGGACGGGATGGAGCTGGGCCGGAAGATACGGAGAGAGAATCCGGGGTTGTATATCATTTTTGTCACCTCTTATGAGGAGTATGCGGCGGAGAGCTACCGCATCGATGCATATCAGTATATCCTTAAGCAGGATCTGAAAAGCCGCCTGCCCGGGGTACTCTGGGAACTGGCGGGAAAGATCTCGGACCGGGAGCGTGCCTTTCGGATCCTGGGGACCGGGGCTGAAAAAGCAAAGATCCCCTATGGTGACATTTTGTATCTTTATAAATCCAAAGGCGCAAAATATGTGAATTATGTCACCGAAGGGGGATTTACCGGGAACGCATCTCCCTGGATACCCTTTTAAAAGAACTGGATACCCGCATTTTTCTGCCGGTGGAACGGGGATATGTGGTAAATATGCAGCGGATCCGCAGGATCAGCGGGGATACCCTCTATCTGGAAAAAGGATACGAGGTACAGGTGAGCAGAGCCCGCCTGGCAAAGGTGAAGCAGGAGATCAGCCGCTGCTGGGGAGGAAACGCATAATGGCAGAGATCATAAAATGGACGGCAGATACGCCGGCTTTCTGGATCCTTCTTGAGATTCTGGAGACAGCGCTGTATTTTTATCTGGTCTGCGGGCTTCTCCCAAATATCAGAGACATGGGAAGGAAAGAAAAAATCATCCTGTATACAGTATTTGCCGTTACGGTGTTTCTGTCCGGCATGAAATACCGGATCGGTTCTGCCTTCAGCAGTCTGGCTTTTTTTTACGGAATCCTTCTCCTTATACTGGGTACCTGGATCGCTTACAGGAAAAACCTGTTGCTGATCAGCGGGCTTGTTATGGCTTATAATTCTTTCATCCTGCTCCTGATTTATCTGTCAGCGTTTGTATTGTCTCTTTTGGCATCCGGTACGAAGGTTCCGGTATTGAACCGGCTCCTTGCAGATGGGGGTCCCAATACGATCTTTTGTCTGCTCCGCCTGTGCGTGCTGGCCCTTCTTTTTCCGTTTGTAAAGAGGCTGCGGCGCAGGGAAATCTCCGGACGGATCCGGGAATATGAAAAGCTGCTGTTTATCCTGGGGATCATCCTTTCTGTCCTTGTGCTGGAATACCAGAACGTTCTGGAATATGGCTTTTATTATCTGCCCGTCAGCATCCCGGCAGTAACGGACGCTCTTCGGAACAGTCTTTTAAGTCTGGTGACATCGGCAGTTCTCTTGGCGGCGGCAGGGATCCTGCTCTTTAAGAACAGGATTATCCGCAATGAAAACAATCTTCTGCTTATGAAAGATGAGATGGAACAGCAGAAATATCAGGAGATACGCGCGGCTGTAGAGAAAAACAGGGAACTGGTACACGATGCAAAAAACCATTACCTTCTGATCGGAGAATACTTAAGGAGCAAAGACTATGAGAGCCTGGAAAACTATGTGACCGGTCTTCAGGAAAATTTTGTAAGGACAGATTCCTGGGTGTATACAGGAAATCACGTGCTGGATCTGATCCTGGGACAAAAACGGATGATAGCAGAGAAAAAAGGGATTCTCTTTGAGATCCAGGCGACTCCCCTATCAAGACTGCCTTTTCAGGAACGGGAGCTCTGTTCCCTGTTCGGAAATCTTCTGGACAACGCCATTGAAGCCTGTGAAAGAGTAACGGAGAAAGGGGAAAAAGACCGGGAAGGGGAAGAAAGACCCGCCAGGAAGATCCAGGTAAAAATCCAGCAGCGCGGCCAGATGCTTTTTGTGGAGATTGTCAACAGTATGGACCAGATACCAGAGCGGAAGGACCGAAGATTCCTTACAAGAAAGAAAAATCCATCCCTGCACGGATATGGATTGAAAAGCGTAGAAAGGATCGTGGAGGAGCATGAGGGCGTGATCTCCTACGAAGCAAAGGACGGCCGCTTTAAGGCGACGGTTGTTTTTTTTGACGTAGAATAAAATAAATAATGATGTCCAGAATGAATACCATTCATGTCCACTCCCTTGCAGGTGCTTTTGGGGCCCTGTATGATAAAGTCAGAAGAAAGGAGCGTGGACACTTATGAGGACAAGGAATGTGTACCGGCCGGCAGCAATGCTCTTTCTTGCTGCCGGTATTGTTTTGCTTTCCGGCTGCCAGGAAACGCCGGAGGAAAGCGCGGTGGTAAGCCGGGCGGAGGGCCTGAGTGAAGATACGGCCGCAGAACCTCTTAAGGAAGGAGAGACACAGACCATTGAGCTCCCTGCAAAGTGGGAAGAGACAAAGAAATGGAACGATGACCGGTGGATCTTTCAGGCGGACATGGCACTGGAACCCATTGAGACAGGAAATCTGCCGGTGGTAGAGATGGAGCCCTACGCCATATCCCAGGAGGAACTGGAAAAGCTGACCTCGTACTTTGCTGACGGCAGGGAGCTTTATGTGCCAAAGCCGGATTCCAGGGAAGATTATCAGAAGAAGCTGGATCGGATCCAGAACATGGAAGGGGTTTATTCCGTCTATACCATCGATGTTTTATTAAGCGATGAAACCCGTATGCTTCGGGAAGGGCTGGAACTGGCCACGCCGGAGGCAGAACTGACCGATCAGAAGACAGAAGTGCGCTTTGGACCGAGAGAGATGGATCCGGCGGAAGCCGCCACGTATAGGGACTACTATTCCGACGAAATAGAGACTTATGACCGGGATCTGTATTTTTCCGCAGATGTGGGAGAGGACAGGGAGAGCCATATCACAGCCAGAAAATACGACCCGGATACCGGCAAGACAAGTTCCTTTGAATGGATGGCCGGAGACGAGCTCCTTCTGCAGAAAAACGATATTGACCGGTATAAGAGCTACCATTCCCAGTATGCGGATGCCTCTGAGACGGACAAAAAGTGGGAGGAACTGCTGGACCGCTGTACCGCCATGATGACGGAAGAAAATATAGATGAAAAAACCGGACAGGTGAAGGCGGAGGCGCT
>DWXL01000051.1 GCA_019119235.1 Candidatus Blautia excrementigallinarum
TGACAGCGCTGGCCGTCTCGTCAAAGTCCGCTTCCGGATCCTCTTTCATGGTATCAAGGATCTCCTGTGCGTCCGCCTTCTTCTCCTCGATCTCCTCGTCAGAGAGATCTGCGGTGGAAATGCTCACATAAGTGAAAGAGGACTGCTGCGCCTCTTCTTCTGATACGTTGGTATCCACATCCGCTACGATGGGATCGCGCATGCGCTGCAGATATGTCTGAAGTTCCAGATATGTCTTCACCTGATCCTCGGATACAGCCAGTTCCTCCAGAGTCTCCTCGCTGTTGTCCGCCATAAAAGAGGCCGCCGCTTCCGCCATGGCAGTCTCGTCCTCTTCGGTGACTGTCACATCATAGTCCGGCGCCTTCTCTCTCAGGATATACATCAGTTCGATCTGTTCCAGTGTTTCCTCAATGGCCTGCTCGCCATAGGTCTTGCCTTCCTCCGCTTCGGTATCCCAGATAGAATAATCCATTCCGCCCATAAAGCTCATATACATGGATTCTGCCTGGGCCTGGCTCTGGCGTACGGCAAGGCTTAAGATTCCCATAGGGATCTCCTCGCCGTTCACGGTAGCCACAACCTGGGTTCCGTCTACTTTTTCTTCTTCGCCGCAGCCTGTCAGCATTCCTGCAGCCATCACGCCTGCAAGTGCAGCCACTGCCGCTCTCTTAGATATTTCTTTCATTTCTTCCTCCATAGTTGCCTGATTTCACTTATACAAGTATAAACTTTTTTTGCCTGAAGGGCAAGGAGAAACACACAAAAATCACAAAATAAGGATTCTTTACTCCGCCAGTTTTTCCAGTTCCTTCAGAAAATCCGTCAGAGCTTCCAGAGTGTTCCCCACAGGCGTGAGAAGGAACTTCGGCTCCTGATCCGCCTTAAACTGCAGGCCTCTTCTGTACTTCGCCAGTATCGCCGGAATCCCCGCCGGGTCCAGCTGTGCTTTTTCATAAAGGGTGATCCTCATATCGGCTCCCGTCTGCTTGATCTCCGTCACATAAGCTCTGTGGGCAAGGGCCTTCATCCGGGCGATGGCCAGAAGATTCAGCACCGCCTTCGGCATCTCCCCGAAACGGTCCAGAAGTTCCTCCAGCATATCGTCGTAATCCTGCTGCGTCTCTATTCCCGCGATCCGCTTATAGATATCCAGCTTCTGGTATTCGTTGCTGATATAGCTGTCCGGAATGAAAGCGTCCATATTCAGATCGATGGTCGTCTCGAAATCCTCCATGGTATGGATTCCCTTCGCCTCTTTTACCGCTTCACTGAGCATCTTGCAGTAAAGGTCGTATCCCACGGCGTTCATATGGCCGTGCTGCTCCGCTCCCAGAAGGTTTCCGGCTCCCCGGAGCTCAAGGTCCCGCATGGCGATCTTGAATCCGCTTCCCAGATCCGTATATTCCCGGATGGCGGAAAGGCGCTTCTCCGCCGTCTCCTTCAGCATCATGTTCTGCCTGTACATCAGAAAAGCGTAGGCCGTCCTGTTGGAACGTCCTATCCTTCCCCGGAGCTGATAGAGCTGGGACAGGCCGTAGCGGTCCGAATCATGGATGATCATCGTGTTTACATTGGAAATATCAAGTCCGGTCTCAATGATCGTGGTTGACACCAGGACGTCGATATCCCCGTTGATAAAAGAGTACATGACGGATTCCAGTTCCCGCTCGCTCATCTGTCCGTGGGCGAAATCCACCCTGGCCTCGGGGAGAAGTTTCGCCAGTCTGAGCGCCACTTCCGCGATATCGTTCACCCGGTTATATACATAATAGACCTGCCCGCCTCGTCTGAGTTCCCGGCTTACCGCCTCCCGCACGGTCTCCTCGTCATATTCCATTACATATGTCTGAATGGGCACACGGTCCATAGGCGGTTCCTCCAGAACACTCATATCCCGGATCCCGATCAGACTCATATGAAGAGTCCTGGGAATAGGAGTCGCTGTGAGCGTGAGGACGTCCACATTCTTTTTCAGCTGCTTGATCTTTTCCTTGTGGGCGACGCCGAAGCGCTGTTCCTCGTCAATGATCAGAAGCCCCAGATTCTTATATTCCACATCTTTGGACAGTACCCGGTGCGTGCCGATCACCACATCCACCTGTCCTTTTTTCAGATCTTCAATGGTCTTTTTCTGCTGGGCAGGGGTGCGGAACCTGCACAGCAGGTCCACTCTCACGGGAAATTCCTTCATCCTCTGGACAAAGGTGTTATAGATCTGCTGGGCCAGTATGGTGGTAGGCACCAGATACACCACCTGCCGGCTCTCCTGTACCTCCTTAAAGGCGGCGCGGAGCGCCACCTCCGTCTTGCCGTATCCCACGTCGCCGCACACAAGACGGTCCATGATCTTGGTGCTCTCCATATCACGCTTGGTGTCTTCTATGGCGGCGAGCTGGTCCTCTGTCTCCTCATAGGGGAACATTTCCTCGAATTCCTTCTGCCATACCGTATCCGGGCCGCAGACATAACCTTCTTTTTCCTGGCGCACGGCGTAAAGTTCCACCAGTTCCCTGGCGATATTGCGCACAGCGCCCTTTACCCTTGTCTTTGTTTTTTTCCATTCCTGTCCGCCCAGCTTATTCAGCTTCGGCGTTCTGTCCGCGTCCGCTCCCGCGTATTTCTGCAGGGCGTCAAGCTGAGTGGCGAGGATATAGAGATTGCTGCCGCCCCGGTACTCGATCTTGATATAGTCCTTGACGACTTTATCCACTTCCACCTTTTCGATCCCCCGGTAGATTCCCAGTCCGTGCCTTTCATGTACCACGAAATCGCCGATGGACAGCTCCGCAAAATCCTGGATGCGGTTTCCCTTATAGGTTTTCTTTTTCTTCCGGGGTTTCTGCTCTTTGCCGAAAATATCCGTTTCCGTGATCACCGCGAACTTGATCAGCGGGTATTCGAATCCTTTTCTGGCGTGTCCGTAGACTGTCATGATCTCTCCCGGCTCCAGGATCCGGTCTGTATCCTGCCCGTAAAACGCGCTGAGTCCTTCTTCCTGGAGATCTTTTGCCAGACGTTCCGCGCGGGTTCGGGATCCGGACATAAGCACTGTCTGATATCCGTTTTTTTTATATTGCTTCAGATCCTTCACCAGAAGCTCGAAGCTGCTCTGATAGGAATTCATGGATTTTACGGTGAGATTAAAGTTTCCCGTAAGATCCCATCCTGTTTTTTTCGGCTCAAGAGCGGAAAAAGAAATACAGTTTCTCCGGTTCAGTTTTTTCTGAAGATCGTTCCATCCGCACATCCAGCCCCGGGAAATGTTCGCCGTCCCTTTTTCTTCTCTGTTCCTGCAGCTCTGGCTGAATTCCTCCTCCACAGCCAGGGCGTTCTCCACCAGACGGTTGGGTTCATCCAGGAATATCAGGGTTTTATCCGCAGGAAAGTAATCCAGGAACGTAATTCCGCTGTTTTCCGCCTGCTGTTCCGCGGCCGGATAGATCACGATCTCTTCCAGATTCTCCAGAGAACGCTGGCTCTGGGCGTCGAAACTGCGGATGGAGTCAATCTCATCCCCCCACAGTTCGATACGCCAGGGATTCTCCTCTGTGAGGGAATAGATATCCACGATCCCTCCCCGGATGGAGAACTGCCCCGGCATCTCCACCTGGCCTACGCGCTCATAGCCCATCTTCACCAGACTGTCTTTCAGTTTATCCATATCCAGCGCGCTGTCGTTGCGGAAATAGATAAGCTGTTTTTTTATATTTTCCAGAGATCCCAGAAAATCCATACAGCCATCGACGCTGGTCACCACAGTGACTTCCTCCCTGGTGAGAAGAGCTTTGATCACCTGCATTCTCTGGCGGATGATCAGATTTCCATGGATATCCGCCTGAAAAAACAGAAGGTCTCTTGCCGGATAAAACAGCACATCTCTGTCATAAAAGCGGTAATCCTCATAGATCTGTTTGGCGCTGCGCTCATCTTCAGAGAGGATCAGATGACATGGAAAAAGCCCGGAAAGCCCGTACATAAGATGGGCTTTCTGGGACTCCATGCATCCGCTCACCACGATCACGCCGCGGTTTTTGCCGGCCAGTTTCTGTAATTCTTCCATCTCTGCAAGATTCTGCAGAGGCTGCAAAAATGTCTTCATACGACCCCCGATTTTTTGTTGAATTCATTCATCGCCGCGTCCGGTCCGTCGGAAAGGATCATCTCCACTGCCTTGCAGGCTCTCTCCTGGGCCTCGTCCACCAGCTTCCTGTCTTCGGCGGCGAATCTTCCCAGCACATAGTCCGCAAGATCCCAGTCTTTGGGCTTCGCTCCCACGCCTACCCGGATACGGACAAATTTCTGGGTACCCAGCTTCTGGATCAGATCCTTGATCCCGTTGTGGCCTCCCGCACTTCCCTGTTTGCGGATGCGCAGCTGACCTGGATCCAGATCGATGTCGTCGTAGATCACCACCATCTCTGTTTCCGGGTCTATTTTAAAGTAATTAATCATATCCCGCACAGGTCCGCCGCTTAAGTTCATGTAGGAGAGCGGCTTCATCAGAAGAGCCTGCTGCCCTCCGATGATCCCTTTGCCGTACATGGCGTTGAATTTCACGCCGCCCTGGGGAATCCGGTATTCCTCCACCAGTCTGTCTATCACGTCGAATCCCATATTGTGGCGTGTGGCCTCATACTGTCTGCCGGGATTTCCCAAACCAACTATCAAATACATTTCTGTTTCCTCATATGATTGAAATAAAAACTTATCATGCGGATTTCCGCGCTGTTTTGTCAGTTAAAATATACCATCTCGTCCGGAAGCGGATCGCAGGGCGACACATAGTCGGCGTAAAGCACGATCCCTTCTCCCTGATATTCCATGCGGTTCTCGATCCCCACTTTGGCGGTGATCTCCACCCACTGTCCCGGCGCAAGCTTGGGCGCGTAGGGACTGCGGCACACATAGCCCAGGAAGGTGGTATCGTCCGCGCAGCATGTCATTGCCGTGCGGCCGGGTACGAAGAACTTGCTTCCCATCCCTCTTGGTTTCATTACTCTCGCCTTGAAGTGGACCATTTTTCCGTCGTAGGTTTCCGGATGATCCATGGCGTCCACGAACCAGATCCCGTAGTCTTCCGGGAGAATGTCGATGATGGGCGCGTTTACGTCGAAGGGCATCTCGTCCTGGAAGATATCTCCGATCTCCCCTTCCTCGTCCTCAAAAATAACTTCCGCCCTCTGATTCGCCACCTTGATGCTGCGGCGGTAGGAAGCCAGAGGATCCTCTCTTCTGCAGCGGTTGAACACCACCATATCGCTGGTCCGCACCATATCCATGAAAATGGATTTCATGTTCGCCATGTAAAGCTGGAAGGTGCTGGCGTCCACGCAGGTGATCTGCTGCTCCACTCCCCAGCCTTTCGGTTTCTGGAGTTTGTGGAAATTGCTCACCAGCCACATTCCGTTATATTCTATGATGACGCGCTCCGGCTGATGAAGGATATCCATCGCCACCAGACGGTCTGTGGTGAGATCCTCCTCTTTCTCGATGACCTCTACCACGGTATTGCTCATCGCAAGCATATCCCTGCTGTACTCTACTTCTCCCTCTTCGCAGAGAATGAGAAGCGTCTTTCCTTCTATATAGAAATAATCCTGCTGCAGGGTAAAATCCAGAAAAGAGGTCTTGCCGCTTTCCAGAAAACCTGTGAGCAGATAAATGGGAACTGTGATCTCGTCCATATTTCCTCCTGACTGCTGACATTCTGTTTTT
>DWXL01000052.1 GCA_019119235.1 Candidatus Blautia excrementigallinarum
TGCCGGCGGGCTGTAAAAACAGGAAAATTTCATTGACACAGCCTGCAATACCCTCTATAATATATGTAAATTTTATCTTCATAAATGCAGTGACAGGGAGGAGTACATAATCTTCAGATGCCCAGAGAGGAGACGGCGGGTGCAAGTCTTCGTGAAGGGATTATGGAAGTAGCCCTCGAGCAGTGGACTGAACACATATATTGGTTGTAAGTAGGCTCCAACGTTTCCCGCGTTACAGGGAAGCGGTATCGGACAGAGATCCCGTACCGGCAGAGTGCAGAGATTTTCTCTGAATTTAGGTGGTAACACGGATGTATCATTCGCCCTGAGCATGAACTGCTCAGGGTTTTTATTTCCGGAAAAGGAGGTAGAAGCGTGAGACAGATTACAGGAAACAAATTACTTGTAAGAGCGTTAAAAGAAGAAGGAGTGGATACACTCTTCGGTTATCCGGGGGCGTGTACCATTGATATCAGCGACGAACTATATAAACAGGATGATATTAAGATCATCCTTCCCCGTCATGAGCAGGCCCTTGTTCACGAGGCGGACGCCTACGCCAGAACAACGGGAAAAGTGGGCGTATGTCTGGTGACCAGCGGACCGGGCGCGACGAACCTTGTTACAGGTCTTGCCACAGCCAATTATGACAGCGTCCCTCTTGTCTGTTTCACAGGCCAGGTGGCGAAACATCTGATCGGAAACGACGCTTTTCAGGAAGTGGATATCGTAGGAATTACCAGGAGCATTACGAAATACGGCGTGACAGTGCGCAACCGTGAGGATCTGGGCCGCATCATCAAGGAGGCTTTTTATATCGCCAGAACAGGGCGTCCGGGACCGGTTCTGATCGACCTTCCCAAGGACGTCATGTGCGAGCTGGGAAGCGCGGAATATCCGAAAACAGTAAATATCCGCGGCTATAAACCCAATACCAGCGTCCATATGGGACAGCTCAAGCGCGCGCTTAAGATGCTTAAAAAAGCGAGGAAACCTCTGTTCCTTGCCGGCGGCGGCGTGAATATCGCAAGGGCGAATAAGGAATTTACCGAGGTTGTGAACAAGACGAAGGTGCCGGTGGTGACGACGATCATGGGAAGGGGAGCCGTTCCCACAGATCATCCGTACTATATCGGCAACCTGGGTATGCACGGACAGTACGCCGCGAATATGGCGGTAGGAGAATGTGATCTTCTGTTTTCCATCGGAACCAGATTTAACGACCGTATCACAGGAAAACTCCATGCATTTGCCCCCAACGCGCAGATCGTCCATATCGACATTGATACCGCCTCTATTTCCAGGAATATTCATGTTCATGTTCCTATCGTCGCCGATGCTCTTGAGGCTGTCACAAAGATGAACGAGTATGTGGAAGAGTGCGATACGGAAAAATGGATGAATCAGATCCTGAAATGGAAAGAGGAACATCCCCTTGCGATGAAAGACCGCGGAAATATGGGGCCCATGGACATTATCGAAGAGATGAACCGCCAGTTTGACGACGCGATCATCACTACAGACGTAGGACAGCATCAGATGTTTGTGACGCAGTATGTACAGCTGAATGAGAAGAAACAGCTTGTAACCTCCGGAGGACTGGGAACCATGGGATACGGTTTTCCGGCAGCCATCGGCGCGAAGATCGGCAATCCGGACAAGACGGTTATCGCCATTTCCGGAGACGGCGGTATGCAGATGAACATACAGGAGTTTGCCACAGCGGTTCTGGAGGAACTTCCCCTCATTCTCTGTGTATTTAATAACGAATATCTGGGTATGGTGCGCCAGTGGCAGAAGCTTTTTTACGGCAAACGCTACAGTATGACGAATATGAGATCAGGAGCCCTTTTCCGCAGGACCAACGGAGAGGAAATGCCGGAATATACGCCGGATTTTGTGAAGCTGGCGGAGAGCTACGGCGCGAAGGGCATCCGTGTTATGAAGAAAGAGGATATCGCGGCAGCATTTGAGGAAGCGAAGAAAAATACAAAGACGCCTACGCTGATCGAGTTTATCATTGATCCGGAGGAACTGGTCTATCCTATGATCCGTCCGGGCGGAACCCTGGAAGATATGATCATGGATTGTTAGCAGAAAGGAGAGCTGGAATATGGATAATAATATGAAAAAAAGATGGATTTCCCTTTATGTAGAAAACCAGGTGGGCGTGCTCTCCAAGATCTCGGGGCTTTTTTCCGGAAAATCCTACAATCTGGACAGCCTGACGGTAGGAACGACAGAAGATCCCACGGTATCAAGAATGACCATCGCCACAGTCAGCGACGACGAGACATTTGAACAGATCAAAAAGCAGCTGAACCGTATGATAGAAGTGATCAAAGTCATCGACTTTACAGATGTCTTCGTGCGGATGAAGGAGATCCTCTATGTCAAGGTAATGAAATGTACGGCCGCGGATAAGGTGGAGGTATTCCAGATCGCGGAGACTTTCAAGGCCAAGGTGATCGACTACGGAAGAGACAGTGTGCTTGTGGAATTCGTGCAGACCGCTACCAAGAACGACGCGGTTGTGAAGCTGATGAAGGAAGAGTTTAAAACTATCGAGGTCGTCAGAGGAGGCAGCGTGGGAATCGAATCCATCAGTATGATGGAGAGGTGATGATTTCATATGCATCTGGCGTGCAAATAGGACAAGTTTCTCATGAATGAGGTATTCATGGAATTGAAGAAGATTTGTCCTGTTTGTTTTTAAGAGGAAAGAGGAGGAGATCATATGGGATACAGATTCTGGGGATGGGAACATGCGGATGCCCCGGCGGTAACAGACGAGTATAAGGGGATATGCACCCCGGTTGATCTGTATGACGCTCTGTCGGAGATCTGGTGCGCGGATACCTGTGCGCCGAGGATGCGGCAGAACTGGACCAGGAAGAACAGAACACTGGGCCAGTGTTCCATCACCGCTTTTCTGGCACAGGATATTTTCGGCGGGAAGGTGTACGGCGTACCCCGTCCGGACGGAAACTTTCACTGCTACAATGTAGTGGGACACTGCCGCTTCGATCTGACAAGCGAGCAGTTCGGAGATGAAGTTCTTGTGTATGAGAACAATCCGGAGCAGTTCCGGGAGGTGCACTTTGCCAAAGAAGAAAAAAAGCAGAGATACCAGTATCTGAAAAAGAAACTGAAGGAATACTGCGACAGAAGATAGCGTCAGTATACAAAGAAACAAATCG
>DWXL01000053.1 GCA_019119235.1 Candidatus Blautia excrementigallinarum
CTCTGCCGGACAGCAGCGTACCGCTGCATCCGGAGTTTATCCCACAGTTCCGTCTGCCCGACAAGGACAAGCGCCATCGGGCTGATAGAATCAAAGCGGTAATTCAGCAGAAAGCGGAATTCCTCAATGGTCTCCTTCTCCAGAAGATGGGCCTCATCCAGGATGCAGACCACTTTCTTCTTCTGGACGCCGCGGATGATCTCCACTTCCTTCTGGAGCTGCCGCTTCGCGTCACCGCGGTAAAACTTTGACTCGATCCCCAGCTGATCCAGCATCCCTTTATAGAACCACCGCGGGGTCAGTTTGGAATCCGACAGATACAGGAACAGGTATTCCTCTTTTGGCAGGCTGGTCACAAACCGGCGGATGAGCGTGGATTTCCCGCAGCCCGCGTCCGCAGTGACTACCGCAAAAAGCTGGCGGTCTGCCGCATAGGCGAGTCTCCCCAGGGTATCCGACATGGCAGGCGACTCATAAAGGTCGGCAACCGGTGTGGCCCTTGAAAAGGGAGTGTGATCCATCTGGAAAAATGTTTCATACATCGCTGCCACCATCCTTCCTGTACTGGCCGAAGGAGATCGCGTCAGCTACCTGCTGTCTGCTCTTTGCATGTTTCTTCTCCAACGCAGAAAGGAACCGGGAAGCTTCCGTTTCCTGTTCCTGCATGGAGACAGGCAGCGCCGGAGTTTTGGAGCAGAATTCCCCGATCTTTACCGGTTCTGCCTCAAAAGGCGTGATCCCCGGATAGGATACCCTGACCACTTCCGGAGACATCGGGTCGTAGGAAATCTCCACTTTGCAGCCGATCAGGGAAGGTTTTGTCTCATATTTTCTGCCCTGGAAGCTGATGCACGCGCCTTTGTCTACCAGACGGGTCTCGTGATGGAGAAAAGCTTCTGCGACTACGCCGGTATCCAGGAATGTCAGGGGACGGCTGTCCCTTCCCCATTCCTGCATTGGTGTGATCCCCTGGGCGGGAACGGGGCTGCCCAGGCTTTCGTAGTACTCACGGATCCCTTCATGGGGCTTCTTGTGGTAGTACTCTTCGAGGAAGATCTCCCAGTACTGGTTCAGCTGTTCCAGTGTCCGGATCTGATGCGCTTTTGCTTCCCTCAGGTACGAATCTACAACCTGATGGAATTTTTCACATTTGCCTTTCGATTTTCCACTCGCCCTGGGCGCATGGCGGATTGTGATCCCAAGTTTCCCCAGGGAGAGTTTCAGCTGTTTTGCTATGTACTGTGATCCGTTATCAAAGTAACAGGCATCAAATTTTCCGGCTTTGAGGACCACTTTCCGGAAAGTATCCTCCACAATGGATTCTTCCTGGCTGGCATAGAATTCAGACTGGATCACATACCGGGAATGGTCATCGATCGCGGAAGAGAGATAAGTCTGGACCATAGCCCCATTCCTGCCGATGGGAAGCTTTATGCCGTATTTAATGTCGCCCTGGATCAGCATCATCCGGTGCGGTTTGCAGAACCGTTTTGCAGAACTTTTCCGAGCATCGTTGTACATCTGCATCTGCCGGACACCGAATCCGGCTTTGTAGAGATAACGCTCCATCGTGGAGCGCTTCAGGACTCCCGGGGCTACGCGCCCCTCCAGTTCCAGGATATAGATGATCTGACGGACCGAGCGTTTTGGGACTTCCCGCTTCAGCTGGATTGCCTGTTTCAAAAGCTCATCGAAGTTTTCCGGGAGCTTCGGGGAGCGTTTCGTTTCCCGGTCCTGTGGCTTCAGTCCGGGGAATCCGCCCTTTCTGTAAGCCGCCTCATAGCGGTACAGGGTTCGCGGGGACAGTCCGTTCTGTTCTGCGATCGCCTCCCGCATCTGGATCCGTTTTGCATTGTCCAACGATTCATCCAACAGGGGCGCGATCAGCTGGTACCGCCGCAGTGCCTGTTCTTCCTGCCACTTTATAGTTTCGTTTGTTTTCATTGGTATAACCTCCTTTGCAGGGAGGGTACCACAGGGCAGTGGTGACAGCAAAACAAAGTCGGTGCAAAACCGGAATTCTAAATGTGGACAAGAAAGCCTCCGGAATTATAAAGGAACCGGAGCAGTGTTTCCAGCCATTCCGGACGTGAACTTCGCAGCTTATCGAGCAGCGGCACCCGGGATTCCAGAAGTTCTGTGGAGAATCCCAGCAGACGGCATCCTGTTGATTTCAGATATCCGTCTATCCTGATCCGGTTGGCTTCCAGCCAGTAATGCCAGCGGCGCATGGTCATTTCGCAGGGATAATCTGCGGAATCGTCATCCTCCGGAGTGATGATCCCATCCAGTACACCGGAGATCACTTCGGAAGCATAGTGTTTGTATGGGACCAGACAGTCTGGGAGTTCCCGATGGAGTCTGCCGCAGTTGCTGCATTTCAGCCTCCGGATCAGGAATCTTCGCTTCATTCCGCCCTCCAGACGCATGATCCTGACACAGGAATCCCGATAGGAAAGCGGTTCCCCACAGACCGGGCAGTAGGATATGGCGCTGCTCTCAACAAAAAATATCATTTTCATGATTGTAAGTGAACGTGTAATCTGATACAATAACCATGGTTTTAATGCCAGGGTTTCAGAGTACACAACTTGCTACGGAGGGTGCTCTGGAACCCTTTTTCTTTCTGTATACTGATGACAGTATACAGGGCAATCCAGAGACATGCAAGCAGAGCAGCATAATGCTAAACTATGAGGTCAAAAACACTTTATTATGATTCGAACTTTCAGCTGGTGCTGAAAAAATAAATGATAACAGTTCAACCGGCCGGAGTGTTACAATAACTGATTCTGGCCGATAGTCAAATACTCCGCAGCAAGCTGCGGAGTATTTGACTATGCTGCATTTCAATGAAGTAAAAATCATTTACAGCAAATGGCTCATTTCTTCAATTTCCTGCACGCTCTGAGCAATCCCGCTCTTTCTTCCTGCTCCCCGGAAGAATCCTCCATTTCTGGACCAATGTCCTTCCGGACATATGGATACCATAAAATGGATGCAGAACTGAAATTCTTCCGATTCCATCACAGTAAAAGGATGCTCTTCCATCGCGATAACACCGATATTCTTCTTTCGGTACTCGGGATATGTACCGGAAAATCCCAGGCGCTTCAGCGCTTCATCCGCCTGCTTCCTCTTACACCGGATTTCTGTATTGCACTGTTTTCCGTAATCCCTGGGCGGATATTTTTCCGACGCAGACTGTATCTTCTTTTCCAGAAGTTCGTAAATGCCCGTTCGGCCCGGATCTGTCAGCTGTTTCGCCAGCAGCTTTCCAAGGAACGGCCATGGAAATTTTTCGTAAAGTATAAGCAGACGTTCGTACGTTCTGTCTCCTGCCTCCTGTGCCAGCGCTTTCATTGCTTCGATTCCTGCCTCTGAAGAGGGCGCCGGCGGTTCTGCCGGATCTCCGAGCGGGGACCATCTGCGCAGCGGAGAAAATTCTGCCAATTTTAGCAGCTCCTGTTCTTCTCTGCTGCATACCTCTTCCCCAAGGTACTGGTATTTGTCATGAATGGTTCCCAGGATATATACCAGCCGCCGCCATTGTTCCTGGCCTTCCTGCCAGAAATGGCCGATGGCGTGATACTGATAACATTTCAGGACTTTTTGTATCGAACGGAACCACAGGGTGAATACCCGATCCTGTCCCTGTCGGACGATCAGACCGAACATACCATCTTTTTCTTCCAGTTGACCGGAGCATTGTTCTTCCTCTTCACTCTCATCCGTTTCCGGTTGGTATTCCCCGGTCATCCGGCAGTGTTCCAGGATCAGATAACATTCCAGGGCATCGTTCATCATGTAGGGGATGTAATATGCTTTCTGACCGTTTTCTTCGTGTATGCATAGTTCGAAGACTTGCTGATCAAAAATTTCTTTCAGCATGGAAAATTCTTCGGGTGGGTTGGGCGGAAGGTTGGTTAGATGGGGCATTTTGGTGTTCTCCTCTGAACAAAAGATTCACAACTATTCCAATAGAATAACTACTTTTCCTCTTTAAAAACCAAAAACCTCTGACCAAGATAATTGAATCCCACAAACAGGCACATTCCAGCCAACATAGCAACATTGTCTTGTACGACTTTTTCTGCAAAGCTGAAGATTGCACGAATCAGTGGCCGTGCAATACCATACGCCAGCAAATAACATACTGATATATTGACAACAAATCTTACAATCTGTTGTACCGACTTTTCTTTATTCTGAAACGTAAAGTATTTATTTAAAAAAAAACTTACAATACTGCCTACAATATAGTTAGCTGCTGAAGAAACCCAATAATTCATGTGCCCAACATTATACAGCAAAAACATAATGCTTGTCCCTACAATCGTATTGATTACTCCGACCAGCAAAAATTTTATTGTAGTCTTATCAATTAGTTTCATATTTCCTCAACTCCGTTCTAAAACTTTTCCCTTAAGCATTCTCTTCTTTTTTCTGTAGACTGCCGAAAATCCCAGAATAAAAATGCCGGCACAAGAAACAACTGCTCCGGTTTTCAACATAGGAACATGATATACCATTTCAACCTGATTTGTTCCATCAGTCAATGGAATCGAAATAAGACAATCTCCAAATAACTCTGGCTCTATTTCTTCTCCATTCAACAATATTGTCCATCCCGAATGATATGGAACGGATAAGAAAAGCCTTTCATCTTTTTCTGCTTCCACAGCACATGACACATAGCCATTTTCCATCTGAAGATCTTCCACTTCTCCCTGGGAAATCATTTGCGTAACGCGTTCCAACTCATCGAGATTCAACGCATAAAACTGTTCGTCATTCAAATCCAGGAATTCCGCCGTCAATGTCACTGTGACTTGTTCATCTGCATAATCAGATGGTATATAAAACACGCTTGGTGACAACCAACATGAATAGGAGAAATTTGTTTCTCCATTTATATCAATATTAGCATTCATTGTTGAATTCCATGGCAGATTTCCATATAATGCATAATTTCCGTCTGGAACTTCGACTACATACGTAATCATATTATTGTTTTCATTACGTTCGAAATTGAGTTTCTGATAAATTTCAACCTGTTCTCCAGCCAATTCAGAAAACAACTCATTCTGATATTCAAATGGATTTGTATATTCTGTTTTTGCTCCTGATTCCGTTGAATCATAGACAAACGCCATTGGAAGGGAATAAGGATTTTCATATACCGTCTTTCCGTTATAACTTCCCAATTCCTCCACTGGTTTCAGGCCATTGATTGCATACGGAGATAAAATATATTTAACTCCTAATAAAGAATCCGCACCAATCACTGAAGTATTTACAACCTGTATGTTTATTTCTTCACAACGATAACCTAACCTCATAAGAAAATCTGTCTGACGTCCATCTGGCGCTGAGGTATATTCTGCAATTGATTTATAGTTATAAGCCATCGCCCCATTATAATATGCTGTTATACCATTTTCGCCCATGTTCCTCGTAGTCGTCTGAGATATGCGATAGTCACTATTGTCATACTGCTGAATCTTATCTGTCTGTTCCACCGCTTGAGCCGTATATTCCTTAAATACTTCGACGTTACTTACCCGATAATATCCCGCCAGCAGATGGAGATTTGTAAACAATTCAATAATCACAACACTTGCTAACAGAACAGCCCCTGCTCTTACCATCTTTGCTTTTTTCTTAGAATCTATCAAGTATGGCAACTCTAAAAGAACTCCCGTAAGCAAAAGAAACGCCGCAGTAGCATATACATATTTCGTATTCCAAACAGGGTTCGCATAATTCAAAACAAGCAACAATGCCGTAACCATTATTGAACATTTAAGAAATAAATATGGTATCTCCATTTCTTCGTTTT
>DWXL01000054.1 GCA_019119235.1 Candidatus Blautia excrementigallinarum
CATCATATGGACCTTGTTATGGAGATTTCCGACAGGATTTATGTACTGGATTTCGGTAAACCCATTGCAGCGGGCACTCCGGATGAGATCCAGAACAATCCGAGAGTAATCGAAGCATATCTGGGAGGTAGTATGGATGAGTAATATACTGGAAGTAAAAGATCTGAACGTATCCTACGGCGGGATCAAAGCCGTAAAAAATATCAGCTTTCAGGTTCCGAAAGGGGAAGTGGTCACGCTGATCGGCGCCAATGGAGCAGGAAAGAGCTCTACTCTCCGTTCTATCGTGGGTCTGGTGAAACCGGCCTCAGGAAGCATTCTCCTTGACGGAGAGGAGATTGCAGGAAAAGCTCCGGAACAGATCGTGTCAAAGGGGATCACCCTTGTGCCGGAAGGCCGGAGAGTTTTCGCGGATCTTACAGTTCTGGAGAATCTGAAGATCGGGGCATATATGAGAAAAGATTCTCTGGAGGACGATCTGAACTGGTGTTATGACCTTTTTCCCAGACTGAAGGAACGTCACTGGCAGCTTGCCGGAACTCTCTCCGGCGGCGAGCAGCAGATGCTGGCCATCGCCCGGGCGCTGATGAGCCGTCCGGAGATCATTATGATGGACGAGCCGTCTCTGGGACTTGCGCCCATTGTTGTGCGTGGCGTGTTTGACATTATCCGGGAGATCAACCGTCAGGGCAAGACGATCCTCCTGGTGGAACAGAACGCCAATATGGCGCTTCACGCCGCCAATCACGGATATGTGATGGAGACGGGAAGGATCACTCTTTCCGGTACGGGAGAGGAACTTGCGGCCAATGAATCCGTCAAGGCCGCATATCTGGGAAAACAGCGTAAAAATTAATACCTGTATAATGGAAAAGGCTTGACTTCCAAAGGGGTCTGTGATAAACTGGACAGGCGACATGGAAGTTGGGTCTTTTTTTTATGCCCGAAATTATCCCTGACAGATAATGTTCCGGCTGAGAGAAGACCGTGCAAATGAAAACACTGGAGGTGGAAGTTGTGCGCGTAAAGATTACATTGGCTTGTACGGAGTGCAAACAGCGTAACTACAATATGACCAAGGAGAAGAAAAACCATCCTGAGCGTATGGAAACCAAGAAATATTGTAAGTTCTGCCATAGACACACTCTGCACAAGGAAACGAAGTAATCACAGAGATTGTGAGGTTAGACTATGCAGGAGAAAGAAAAAGCTACTGGCAAACGTCAGAAAAAAAACTGGTTTCAGGGACTTAAATCAGAGTTCAATAAGATTGTATGGACTGACAGGCCCACTCTGGTTAAGCAGACAGTGGCAGTGACAGTGATTACAGTAATTCTGGCTGTGATGATCAGCATTATGGATTCAGCTATTCTGGAAGGTATCAATCTTTTAGTAGGATAAGGATAACGGTGATTATATGTCAGAAGCAAAATGGTATGTTGTTCATACCTATTCCGGGTATGAGAACAAAGTAAAGGCCAACATCGAGAAAACAATCGAAAACAGACATCTGGAAGATCAGATCCTTGAGGTGCGCGTTCCTCTGCAGGAGGTTGTGGAGATGAAGAACGGCGCTGCGAAGCAGGTTCAGAAGAAGATGTTTCCGGGATATGTGCTGATCAATATGGTCATGAACGATGATACCTGGTATGTAGTCCGCAACACCAGAGGCGTAACCGGTTTTGTAGGACCGGGATCCAAGCCCGTGCCCCTTACCGACGAGGAGATGAGACCGCTGGGAATCCGCGAGGAGACCGTTCAGGTTGACTTTGCGGAGGGCGACATGGTAGTAGTTACAGGCGGAGCCTGGAAGGATACCGCCGGCGTTGTTACTGCTATCAATACCCAGAAGCAGACTGTGACCATCAATGTCGAGCTGTTCGGCCGCGAAACACCGGTTGAGATAAGTTTCGCAGAAATCAGGAAAGCGTAACACATTCAAGTGGGAGGGAAAAACCCCCGACAATACCACATAGGAGGTGCCGAAAAATGGCAAAAAAAGTAACAGGTTATATTAAATTACAGATTCCGGCTGGTAAGGCAACCCCGGCTCCGCCGGTAGGTCCGGCTCTTGGACAGCACGGAGTAAACATCGTACAGTTTACAAAAGAGTTCAATGCAAGAACAGCAGATCAGGGCGATCTGATCATCCCGGTAGTGATCACTGTTTACGCAGACAGAAGTTTCAGCTTCATAACCAAAACTCCGCCGGCAGCAGTCCTTCTGAAGAAGGCCGCTAACATCAAATCCGGTTCCGGCGTGCCCAACAAGACAAAAGTTGCAAAGGTTACAAAGGCTCAGGTTCAGGAGATCGCAGAGCTGAAGATGAAAGACCTGAACGCAGCTACTCTTGAGGCAGCTATGAGCATGATTGCAGGTACTGCAAGAAGCATGGGAATTGAAGTAGTAGACTAAGTAAACGACAGAAACTACAGAATGAAGTGGGAGGGAAGTTCCCGCGATTACCACAGGAGGTTATAGAAATGAAACGAGGAAAAAGATACGTGGAAGCTGCCAAGGCAGTAGACCGCGCAACATTATATGATACCGCCGAGGCGATCAGCCTGGTAAAGAAATCCGCAGTTGCCAAATTTGACGAGACCATCGAAGCTCACATCCGTACAGGCTGCGACGGACGTCATGCAGATCAGCAGATCCGTGGAGCTGTTGTTCTTCCTCACGGAACCGGTAAGAAGGTTCGCGTACTTGTATTCGCAAGAGACGCTAAAGCAGAGGAAGCCAAGGCTGCAGGCGCTGAGTATGTAGGCGCTGAGGAGCTCATCCCGAAGATCCAGAACGAGGGATGGCTTGATTTCGACGTTGTTGTTGCTACACCGGACATGATGGGCGTTGTAGGACGTCTGGGCCGTGTACTCGGACCGAAAGGTCTGATGCCGAACCCGAAAGCCGGAACTGTAACCATGGACGTTACCAAAGCGGTTCATGATATCAAAGCAGGTAAGATCGAGTACCGTCTCGACAAGACCAATATCATCCATGTTCCGGTAGGTAAAGCTTCCTTTACTGAGGAACAGTTAAGCGACAACTTCCAGACGCTTATTGAAGCTATTCTTAAGGCAAGACCGAGCACTGTAAAAGGCCAGTATCTGAAGAG
>DWXL01000055.1 GCA_019119235.1 Candidatus Blautia excrementigallinarum
TGGGAATAAAATGTAGCTATGTATTTTTTCATTTTGTTACCTGCAGGATAAAATCATCCCCCTGCTCTTTTACCTGAACTTTGTATCCCTGATGCATGGCGAAACGGGTGACATTTTCCCTGGCGGTCACATTATCCACCAGTACCTCATATGCCGCTTCCCGGGAAGCCATGGCGTTCTTCATCATGATCACAGGTTCCGGACAGGAAAGTCCCCTTGCGTCGATTGTTTTCATATTCCATCTCTCCTCTCACCTACGCCTCCGCTTTGCGGAATGTGTTTGCTGCGGCGATCACCGCCACCACGGCGATCCCGATGACAACCGCGATCTTTCCGTTGGCTGTGGGGCCGTCTGCCGAAGCTGCAAGGCCAAAATTATGTGCAAAAGCGGCTCCCACCATAAGGCCCAGCACTGTCACCGCTGAATCCGTATTTCCCTCTCCCGCAAGGACAAGCTGGCGGAGAGGACAACCTCCAAGAAGCACGCAGCCGAAGCCTGCGAGGAACATTCCCAGCGCGTTCCACAGTCCGTCTGTGTGGGCTACCGGCTGTCCGGCAAATCCGGGATTGAAAAAGGCTGTTCCCGTCGCCGCGCCCAGGATCAGGTTCACCACGAAGGCGCTTACCAGGATCGCCAGAAAGCCCAGCAGCAGTTTCCATTCTCTAAACAGGACCGCGTCGCGGATGCCGCCTACCATACAGAGACGGGTTCTCTGGGCAAGGGCTCCCACGATCAGTCCGGCGATCAGAGAGATCACAACAGGCGCGTGAAGGGCTCCCGGACCGGCGCCGGCTTCGCTGAAATGAATAAACGCAGGCGCCGCCACCAGAAAGATCAGAAATACCAGCTGAAGCACGGGAAACATCTGCCCCTCCAGGGCAGGCATTTTGTAGGAACGTTTCAGAGTATAGCCTTTTTTCAGAAATACAACGCCTGCCAGAATGCCGGCGGCAAAACCGACGAATCCGAAAATGGCGTTCCCGTCGCCTCCTGCAAGTCTTAGGATCATACGGAAAGGACATCCGAGAAACATCAGACACCCGATCATCACAAAAACCCCCAGTATGAATCTGGTCACCGGAGCGGAACCGCCTCTGGGACGGAACTCTTTCGTCGCCAGGGAAACAGCGCAGGCTCCCAGAACAAGCCCGATGATCTCAGGACGGATGTACTGCACCGCCGCCGCGCTGTGAAGTCCCAGCGCGCCTGAAGTATCCCTCAGAAAACAGGCGATACAGAATCCCATATTGACTGGATTCCCCCAAAATACCAGCATTGCCGCGATCAGCCCGATAAGCACGCCGGCCGCCGCGATCGTCATTTTTTCATTTTTCATCTGTGGTCTTCCCCTCTCTTTTCCATTTCAGTTATTGTAACATTTTCGCTGAAATTTCTCCAATTAAACATAGGTAAAAAACACATGTATTTATAGATTTTATTTATAAATTGGTTTATAATGTAAACAGAACTTATTTGCAGAATACCATACTCTTTTTTCAGAGAAAGGAACGATCATGACTCATTTGAATCCCGATACAACAGACCGCATATCCCAGAACACCCCCTGCCGCCGGAAGATCTATCTGGACCAGGCGGCCACCTCCTGCCCCAAAGCTCCCGGGGTAGCCGATGCTGTGTACCGTTATCTGGCCGGTTCCGCCGTAAACGTGAACCGGGGAACCTACGGCGACGCCTACTCTCTGGAAGAAGAGATCCTGGATACAAGAGAACAGCTTCTGAAGCTTTTTCATTTCACCTCCGGCAGAGGAAAGAATGTAATCTTTACTTCCGGCGTCACCGCAAGCCTGAACATCCTTCTGAAAGGAATCCTTCACCCCGGCGACCACGTGCTGGTGTCATCCATGGAACACAACGCCGTCATGCGCCCCCTGGTCCAGCTTTCACATACAGGCGTAACCTTCGACCGGATCCCCTGCAGTCCCGACGGAACGCTTCTCCTCCACGAAGCAGAGAATCTTCTCCGGCCGGAAACCAGGCTTCTGGTCTGCCTTCACGCGTCCAATGTCTGCGGCACTGTCATGCCGGCAAAGGAAATCGGGGATTTCTGCCGGAAGCACAGTCTTATTTTTATTCTGGATACCGCGCAGACCGCCGGGGTTCTCCCCATTGATATGGAAGAATTCCACATAGACGCTCTGGCTTTTACCGGACATAAAGGCCTCCGCGGGCCTCAGGGCACAGGCGGGTTTCTGATCCGGGATGAGCTTGCCGCACAGACGGAGCCGCTTATCAGCGGCGGTACGGGAAGTATCTCCCACACGGAAGAGGTTCCCGGTTTTCTTCCCGACCGTTTCGAACCGGGAACCCCGAACATCCCGGGAATCCTGGGACTTCACGCGGCCCTTTCTTATCTGGAACAGACAGCTCCGGGCGCGCTCTTCCGCCGTGAGATGGAACTGACGGATTACTTCCTGAAAGGAATCCGAAAACTGGATCCTGAAGAAAACTTCATATGTCTCGCAGGCAAAAAAAGCACAGACGGACGCTGTGCTGTGGTATCTGTTCAAATCCCCGGCGCCGACATGGCTCAGGCGGCCTGGGAACTGGATTCCCGATATGGAATTATGACAAGGGTGGGACTTCACTGCGCCCCCGCCGCACACAAAGCACTGGGAACTTACCCGGCGGGAACCATCCGGTTTTCTTTCGGGCCGGAAAACACCGAAGCCGAAGTGGACGCCGCGCTTGGCGCTCTGGCGGAGATCACCGGCATCAGCAGGAGAAAGGAGTTCTGAACA
>DWXL01000056.1 GCA_019119235.1 Candidatus Blautia excrementigallinarum
AAACTGGAAGCCATTCCCGGATTCCGGACCACTCTTACCATGGAGGAGTTCGTGGACGTGGTAAACCGCACAGGACTGAGTATCGTAGGCCAGTCGGGGAATCTTGCGCCTGCGGACAAGAAAATGTACGCCCTCCGCGACGTGACGGCAACTGTGGACAGCATACCCCTGATTGCCGTCTCTATCATGGGGAAAAAACTGGCTGCGGGAGACGACTGTATCCTTCTGGACGTAAAGACGGGAAGCGGAGCGTTTATGAAGACTCTGGAAGGTTCAGTGGAGCTGGCGAAGACCATGGTTTCCATCGGCGGCGCGGCGGGCAAAAAAACAGCCGCGCTGATCACCAATATGGATATTCCGCTGGGGAATTATATCGGCAACGCCCTGGAAGTTGCGGAGGCGGTGGAAGTCCTGAAAGGAGGAGGGCCTTCGGATCTCAGGGAGGTCTGTCTCCATCTTGCGGCCAATATGCTGGAGCTTGCGGATAAGGGAGATTTCGCTGAATGCATGGAAACAGCCCAGAAGACACTGGAAGACGGTTCCGCCTTCAGTAAATTCCTTGAAATGGCGGAAGCGCAGGGGGGAGACATCTCCTGCATCCGGGATACCTCCCGCCTGCCCTTCGCGCCTCTCCGATATGAAGTCAGGGCGCGGAAGGAAGGTTATATTGCGCATATGGACACACAGGCCTGCGGAACGGCGTCCGTACTTCTGGGCGCAGGACGGGAGACGAAAGAGAGTCTTCTGGATTACGGCGCAGGCATCATATTAAAGAAAAAAACAGGGGACTACGTAAAAGAAGGAGACGTTCTTGCAGAGTTCCTGGCATCAGAGGAAAAACGGTTCCCCGCCACCGAAGAGAAATTCCACAGCGCACTTACCATAGCCGCGGAGAGACCGGAAAAAGAAAAACTGATCCTGGGTAAGGTTTCGGCAAATTGCACAGAAATATTTTGAAAATTTGATGTCGTATATGAAATTTCACTGTTTTTTCACAGCCTGTAATTGAAATAAACGCATAAAACTGTTATACTTGAAACAGGAAACAAAGAGGCCTGGGTGAAAGGAGGAGATCCTTTTCCGAGGTCTCTTAAAGGATAGAAAAACAGGAGCGGATTGACGGGAGAAGCCTATGAGGAGTCAGACAGATGCCTATGTAAAACTGGAAAATGTGTCCAAGATCTACGGCACAGGAGAAGTGAAGATCGTGGCGGTGGACGGGATAAGCTTCGAGATCGCAAAAGGGGAATTTGTCGTGATCGTAGGACCCAGCGGCGCGGGCAAGACCACGGTGCTGAATATCCTCGGAGGAATGGATAAACCCACCTCGGGGAAAATCTATGTGGACGGCAGGAACATCGCCGGTTATTCCGGACGGCAGCTCACCAGCTACCGCCGGGAGGATATCGGTTTTGTCTTTCAGTTTTATAATCTGGTTCCCAATCTGACGGCGCTTGAGAATGTGGAGCTTGCCCTTCAGATCTGCAGGGAACCTCTGGACGCGGCCACCGTGCTGGCGGAAGTGGGACTGAAAGGAAGGTTTGGGAATTTTCCGGCGCAGCTCTCCGGCGGGGAGCAGCAGAGGGTTTCTATCGCAAGGGCCCTTGCCAAGAATCCCAAGCTTCTTCTCTGCGACGAGCCTACGGGCGCCCTGGATTACCAGACCGGTAAGGCGATCCTGAAACTTCTGCAGGACATGTGCAGGGAGAAGGGGATGACCGTGATCGTCATCACCCATAACTCCGCTCTCACCCCCATGGCGGACAAAGTCATCCGCATCAAGAACGGAAAGGTCTCGGACATAATCCGGAACGCGCATCCGACTCCGGTGGAAGAGATCGAATGGTAGGTGAAACCAGTGAAAAAAGCGCTGCATAAAGATTTCTGGATGGAAATAAAGAAAAACAAGGCGCGCTTTATTTCCATTTTCTGTATCGTGGCGCTGGGTGTGGCTTTTTTTTCCGGCATCCAGGCCTCATCGCCGGATATGCGAATGT
Source organism: Candidatus Blautia excrementigallinarum (assembly GCA_019119235.1). Taxonomy (GTDB): domain Bacteria; phylum Bacillota; class Clostridia; order Lachnospirales; family Lachnospiraceae; genus Blautia_A; species Blautia_A excrementigallinarum. The sequence goes on from DWXL01000056.1 coordinate 1,998, forward strand.
CCGGAGACGCCTATTATACGCAGACGAAGCTGATGGATCTGAAGGTTATGGGAACTCTGGGACTTACAGACAGTGACGTGGAAGCCCTTCGGAACACAGAGGGGGTGGAAACAGCCGAAGGTTCCTATTCCACAGATGTACTCTGCGGAGACGAAGAATCCCGGAAGGTTCTTCATATAGAGTCCGTGACGAAGGAGACCAACCAGCTTACCGTACTGGAAGGAAAACTGCCCGAAAAAAGCGGGGAGTGTTTTCTTGATGTCAATTTTGCCGACGGGCAGGGATATCAGTTGGGCGATACCCTTACTCTGGAGGAGCCGGAAGACCAGGATTATCTGAAAACCAAAACATATACAGTGGCCGGGATCGGCAGATGCCCCATGTATATATCGTTTAACCGGGGGAATTCCACACTGGGATCCGGCGAAGTTAACGGATTTGCCTATATTCTTCCGGAGGATTTTGACCAGGAGGTATATACGCAGATCTATATCCGCGCCCACGGCGTGGAGCGGACCACAAGTTATACAGACGCATATGCCAGCCTGATCAGCCGTCTGGAGGAAAATGTAGACGGTATTCAGGAGGAACGGTGCCGGATCAGATATGACGAGGTTATGGCAGAGGCGGAACAAGAGATCGCCGATGCGGAAAAAGAACTGGAAGACGGCAGGAAGGAAGCGGATAAGGAGCTTGCCGACGCCCGGAAAGAACTGGAGGACGGCGAAAAGGAACTGGCCGACGGACGTCAGGAGTACGAGGACGGAAAGCGGGAACTTGAGAACGCGAAACAGGAACTTAAGGACGGTAAGGCACAGCTTGCCGACGCCCGTCAGACGATCGCGGACGGCTGGAGCCAGATCGAATCTTCCAGGGCGCAGGTGAACGACGGATGGGCTCAGCTTCAGTCCGGCGAGAGTACCCTGGCGGCCGGATGGGATGAGTACTACAGCGGCAGGGAACAGTTTGAGGCTGGTAAGGCGACGCTGGAACAGTCCCGTAAGGAACTGGAGGCCGGAGAAGCGCAGATACAGGCGGCGAAAGAGGAACTGGAAGCCGGGCGCGCTCAGATCGAAGCGGGTAAGGCGGAACTGGACGCAAAGCAGCAGGAGATCGATGCGGGGATCGCCCAGGTACAGGCCGGCCAGCAGGAGATCGACGCGCAGGTGGCGCAGCTTCAGGAGCAGATCCCGCAGATCGAGGCGGCGATCGGGCAGGCCGCAGAGGCGGAAGCACAGCTCCCCCAGCTGGAAGCGTCTCTGGCAGCAGCCCAGGCGGCAGTGAGCGAGAAGGAAACTGCCGTGGCAGAAGCGCAGACCGCCTATGATACAGCCGCCGCCCAGGTGGAGGCAGGAGAACTGGCGGAAGAGGAGCTGGCGTCTTATGAAGAGGCGCTGAACGCGGCGAACAGTGAACTTGCAGCCGCTTCGGATGCCCTCGCCCAGGCGCAGGGCGCCTACGACGCAGTGGCCGCGGCAGTGGCCCAGAAAGCGGAACTTGAGAACAGTCTGGCGGCGGCGCAGAATGGGATCGCCCAGGCGGAGGCGGCCCGGGCAGAACTTGACAATACTCTGGCGCAGCTGAATGTAGGCCAGGCGGAACTGGACGCAGGAAGGCAGACGCTGGAACAGGAGGAAGCAAAACTGGTGTCTGCGCAGGAAGAGATCGCCGCCCAGGAGGCGAAACTGGCTCCGGCCAGAGAACAGCTTAAGGCAGGAGAACAGGAACTTGCGGCCAGCGAAGCGCAGCTGAATGCGGGCCTTGCAGAACTTCAGGCAGGCCAGGCGGAGATCGACGCCAACAGGCAGAGACTGAACGCGGCGGAAGCGGAAATCGCGGCGGGAGAGCAGGAGCTGATCTCCGGTCAGGCCGAGATTGACGCCAGCGAGCAGCAGATCGCCGACGGTGAGGCGGAGATCGCGGAAAATGAGCAGAAGCTTGCCGACGCGGAAAAAGAGCTGGAAGACGGAGAAAAAGAGTTGGAAGACGGCTGGGAGGAATACCGGGAAGGAGAAAAGGAAGCCAGAGAGGAAATTGCGGACGGTGAAAAAGAGATCGCCGACGCCCGGGAGGATCTGAAAGAGATCGAAGTTCCGGAGTGGATCATTACAGACAGGACGGATCTCCCGGAATATTCTGATTACGGAGACAACGCGGACCGTATCAAAAGTATCGGGGACGTTTTCCCGGTAATCTTTTTCCTGGTGGCGGCGCTTATCAGTCTTACCACCATGACCAGAATGGTGGAGGAACAGAGGACCCAGATCGGCACATTAAAAGCCCTGGGCTACGGCAAGTATGATATCGCGTCCAAATACCTGAATTATGCTTTCCTTGCCACTGTCAGCGGAAGCATCACGGGAATCCTGACAGGACAGAAACTTCTTCCATATATTATCATTAAGGCGTACGGCATGATGTATCACAATGTTCAGGATACCATCATGATACATTATGAATGGAAATACGCCCTGATCGCCTCTGTGGCGGCAGTGGTGTGCACGGTGGGAGCGACGGTGTTCTCCTGCTACCGCGCGCTGGCGGAAACGCCGGCGTCCCTGATGCGTCCGCCCGCTCCGAAGGAGGGAAAACGGGTGTTGGTGGAGAGGATCACGATCCTGTGGAAACACCTCAGTTTTACCTGGAAGTCGTCCCTCAGAAACCTGTTCCGTTACAAAAAACGGCTGTTTATGACAATTTTCGGAATAGCAGGCAGTATGGGACTGATGCTGGTAGGATTCGGCCTGAGAGATTCCATTTCCGGCATTGTGGAAAAACAGTATTCCCAGCTGCAGCATTATGACGCTATGATCATCGCAGACGAGGATGCCTCAGATGCGGAACGGGAAGAACTGGAAGAATTCCTCGCCGCGGACGCAAGGATCGTAAGGTTTACGGGGGTACAGTTTACCAAGGTTACGGTGGCTTCTGAGGATTCCAATATCAGCGCATATGTCTACGCGCCCGAAAACATGGACAGTTTCCGGGAGGACGTGACGCTGAGAAACCGCGTTACAGGAGAAATCTACCAGATGCCTGAGGAAGGGGCCGCAATCAGCGAGAAAACGGCAGACCTTATGGATCTGGAGATCGGAGACGATATTGTTCTTGAGAAAGACAATGAAGAATACAGTGTGAAGATCTCGGTGATCACAGAAAACTATATGGGCCATTACATATATATGACGCCCGCCGTCTACGAGGAGACTTTTGGAGAGAAACCGGTCTATGAGGACATTGTATTTACGGTAAAGGATGAATACAAAGACCAGGCGGAAGATATCGGAGGGCAGATCGTGGAGTATCCCGCGGCGCTCAGTATCAGTTACACCACCAGTACGGCGGATCAGGTGGAACGTATGCTGGGGACTCTGGACGTGGTGATCATTGTCCTGATCGTCTCGGCGGGAATGCTGGCATTCGTGGTCCTCTATAATCTGAACAATATCAACATCACAGAGAGACAGAGAGAGCTTGCCACGCTGAAGGTCCTGGGATTTTATGACCTGGAGGTCTCGGAATACGTACTCAGGGAAAATGTCCTGCTCACCATAGGCGGGATCCTGTTCGGATGCGGGTTCGGCGTTCTGCTCCACCGGTTCGTGATCGTTACCGTGGAGGTGGACGCGGTAATGTTCGGCAGAGAGATACATCCGGTAAGTTTTCTCTATTGCGCACTGATCACGGGAGCTTTCGCGGCGGTGGTGAATATCTTCATGCATCTCAAAATGAAAAAAATCGACATGGTGGAATCGCTGAAGTCGGTGGAATAAAAAGAAAAAAATATGAACTTTATGAAATCCTCCTTGACAAGCCGAAAATTTGCGTTTATAGTGAATTTCATGGTAAAGGCGGAGAAGAAGAGGAGTAGGCATTGTTCCCTCCCAGAGAGGAATTCCCGCAGGCTGTAAGGAATTCCGAGGAAGAAGATGCTGAAGGTAGCTTCGGAGCCGGAGAGCTGAGAAAGATTTCATTCAGGTTCTCCCGTAGCCCGCGTTAAGGGAGAATGAGATGTGCGGAGATTTCCGCATAACGAAGGTGGTACCGCGATGAATATTGCCCTTCACACAACTGTGTGAGGGGCTTGTTTTTTAAGGAGGAGCAAATGAGCAGAGAACTGGCAAAGACCTATGATCCGAAAGGCCTGGAAGAACGCCTGTACAAAAAATGGATGGACAACGGCTACTTCCACGCAAAAGTAAACCCTGACAAAAAACCTTTTACAATAGTAATGCCGCCGCCCAATGTTACCGGGCAGCTTCATATGGGCCATGCCCTTGACGAGACCATGCAGGATATCCTGATCCGCTTCAAAAGAATGGAAGGATACGAGGCTCTCTGGCAGCCGGGAACCGACCATGCGGCCATCGCCACAGAGGTTAAGGTAATTGAGAAACTGAAAAAAGAAGGCATCGACAAGAATGAGATCGGCCGTGAGGAATTCCTGAAGCACGCGTGGGCGTGGAAAGAGGAGTACGGCGGAAAGATCATCAATCAGCTGAAGAAGCTTGGCGCGTCCGCGGACTGGGAGAGAGAACGCTTCACCATGGACGAGGGATGCTCCAGAGCCGTTCAGGAAGTGTTCATCAAGCTGTATGAAAAAGGATATATCTACAAGGGCTCCAGGATCATCAACTGGTGTCCCGTATGCCAGACGTCCATCTCCGACGCCGAGGTGGAACACGAGGATCAGGACGGATTTTTCTGGCATATCAATTATCCCATCGCAGGAGAGGAAGGCCGCTTCGTGGAGATCGCGACCACCCGTCCGGAAACTCTCCTGGGAGATACCGCCGTGGCGGTGAATCCCGACGACGAACGATATAAAGATCTTGTGGGCAAGATGCTGAAACTTCCGCTGACAGACAGGGAGATCCCGGTGATCGCCGATGAATATGTGGATAAAGAATTCGGGACAGGCTGTGTGAAGATCACGCCCGCCCACGACCCCAACGACTTCGAGGTGGGTAAACGTCATAACCTTCCGGAGATCAACATCATGAACGATGACGCCACCATTAATTCCCTCGGCGGTAAATACGCGGGAATGGACCGTTATGAGGCGCGAAAAGCCATGGTGGAGGATCTTGAGAAGCAGGGGTTGCTTGTGAAGGTGGTTCCCCATAACCACAGTGTGGGAACTCACGACAGATGCGGCACTACCGTGGAGCCCATGATCAAACCTCAGTGGTTTGTCCGCATGGACGAGATGGCGAAAGCCGCCATGGAAGTCCTGAAGACAGGAGAACTGGAATTCGTTCCCGCAAGTTTCGGAAAAACCTACCTTCACTGGCTGGAAAATATCCGCGACTGGTGTATTTCCCGTCAGCTCTGGTGGGGACACAGGATCCCGGCCTATTACTGCGACGAGTGCGGTGAAGTCATCGTAGCCAGAGAGATGCCGGAGAAGTGTCCGAAGTGCGGATGTACTCATCTTCATCAGGATGAGGATACTCTGGATACTTGGTTCAGTTCCGCCCTGTGGCCTTTCTCTACGCTGGGATGGCCGGAGAAAACGCCGGAGCTGGAATACTTCTATCCCACCGATGTGCTTGTGACAGGATATGACATTATCTTTTTCTGGGTCATCCGTATGGTATTCTCCGCGCTGGAGCAGACAGGAACCGTTCCGTTCCATCATGTGCTGATCCACGGACTTGTCAGAGATTCCCAGGGAAGGAAGATGAGTAAATCTCTGGGGAACGGGATCGATCCCCTTGAAGTTATCGACAAGTACGGCGCCGACGCTCTGCGTCTGACGCTGATCACCGGCAACGCGCCCGGCAACGATATGCGTTTCTACTGGGAGCGCGTAGAGTCAAGCCGTAACTTCGCGAATAAGATCTGGAACGCCTCCAGATTTATCATGATGAACCTGGAAGGTCAGACCGTGAAGGCTCCGGAAGATCTGAACGCACTGTGCATGGAGGATCAGTGGATTCTTTCCAGACTGAATACCGTAGTCCGTGAAGTGACGGAGAATATGGATAAATATGAGCTTGGTATCGCCGTACAGAAGGTATACGACTTCCTCTGGGACGAGCTCTGCGACTGGTATATTGAAATGGCGAAAGTGCGCCTCTGGAATAAGGAGGAGAATCCCGAAGCGGCGGGAGAGGCTCTCTGGACTCTGCGCACTGTGCTTACGGAAGGGCTGAAACTTCTTCATCCTTTCATGCCGTTTATCACAGAAGAAATTTACTGTACCCTTCTTCCGGAAGAAGAATCCATCATGATCGCGCCCTGGCCGGTATATGACGAAAAGAGAAACTTCCCGGAGGCCGAAAAAGCTGTGGCGGGATTCCAGGAAGCCGTTCGCGGCGTAAGAAATATCCGCACAGAGATGAATGTTCCCATGAACAGGAAGACAGGCCTGGTGATCGTGGGAAAAGACGCCGCAGCCTGTGAGAGATACGAAAAATGCAAAAATTCTTTCGTGAATCTGGCGTTCTCCAACGGAATCCATGTACAGGGAACGAAAGACGGCGTCGGCGAGGACGCGGTATCCGTGGTGGTATCCGACGCGGTGGTTTATCTGCCTCTTGAAGATCTTGTGGACCGCGAAAAAGAAATCGAGCGCCTGAAAAAAGAGCAGGAACGACTGAAAAAAGAAATCGCAAGGTGCGAGGGAATGCTGAACAACCCCAACTTTGTGAACAAAGCTCCCGCGGCGAAAGTGGAAGCGGAGAAAGAAAAGCTTCAGAAATATGAAGGAATGATGGAAAAGGTAAACCTGCAGCTGAAACAAATGGATAAGTAACAAAGGAGTGTTAGGATGAAATGGTATGATGTGTGCAACAGGATCTCCCTTCTGCTTCACGCGCTGTTCAGCGCCGCGGGGTATTTCCTGATCGAAGCCATCTGCAGACATTCACTGTCGGAAGCCTGGGTATACATGACAGAAAAGCCGCTGGTATTTGCCTACAACGCCGCATTTATTTTTACGACCACGCTGATCGTATATCTGTTCCGCCGGAGATGTTTCCTGCGGGTGCTGCTGGCAATGTTCTGGCTCCTTCTGGGAATCATTAACGGAGTGATCCTGGCTAACCGCGTCACTCCGTTTACCGGACCGGACCTGGCTCTCCTGACGGACGGCATGGCCCTTCTGGAGAAATACCTTCCGGCATGGGGCGTGACGGTTGCGCTGATCGTGCTGGGTATTTTTGCCCTGATCCTTTTGATCCTTCTGATCAAAGGACCAAGATATAAAGGCAAACTGAAATACAGATACAACCTTCCGCTGGTTCTGGCCGGCGTGGCCGCTTTCGGAGGGATCACCCAGCTGGCGCTGGAAAAAAGGGTGCTTTCCAATTACTTTGGCAACATTGCTTTTGCCTACGAGGATTACGGATATCCCTACTGTTTGGCGACAACGATATTTAACACCGGCATCAGCTGTCCCCGGGATTATTCAGAGAAAGAGATCGCCCGCATTGAAGAAACGGAATCCGATCTTCCCGAGACGGATACAGAGGATCTTCCCAATATCGTATTCGTCCAGCTGGAATCCTTCTTTGATCCGGAACTGGTAAACTACCTGGATATTTCTGATGATCCAATCCCCAATTTCCGGAAACTGATGGAGGAATATACGTCGGGTTATTACAAAGTTCCTTCCGTGGGAGCCGGAACGGCGAATACAGAGTTCGAATCCATCACGGGAATGAGCATGCACTATTTCGGCCCCGGGGAATATCCCTACAAGAGTATTCTCAAGGAGACCACCTGCGAGAGCGCGCCTTATGTACTGAAAGAGCTTGGTTACTCCACCCATGCCATACATAACAATGAGGCAAACTTCTACAGCAGAAAGAGTATTTTCCCGAATCTTGGATTTGACACCTTCACTTCGGCGGAATATATGCCGGAGGAGGATGACAAAAACTCTCTTGGATGGACCAGGGACCGCGTCCTTACGGATGAGATCATCAAGTGTCTGGATTCCACAGAGGATCAGCCGGATTATGTATACACCATCTCCGTGCAGGGACACGGGGCCTACCCGGAAGAACCGATCCTCGAAGATCCTGAGATCACAGTTGCCGGCGCGGCCACAGAGGAGAAGAATAATCAGTGGGAATACTATGTCAACGAGATCCATGAGATGGACGAGTTTGTAGGCGAGCTGGTGGCGGCTCTTGAAGATTATCCGGAAGACGTCGTACTGGTAATGTACGGGGATCATCTCCCCACAATGGGGCTGGAGGTGGAGGATCTTGAAAACAAATATCTCTTCCAGACCCAGTATGTGATGTGGGATAATTTCGGCCTTGAGAAAGACGACGTCAATCTGGCCGCATATCAGATGGCCGCGGAAGTGATGGACCGGGTGGGAATCCACGAGGGAACGATTTTCCGCTATCATCAGGCCAGAAGAAACACCAGAAACTACCAGGTTGATCTGGAAACTCTCCAGTACGATCTCCTTTATGGGGAACGTTATTCCTACGACGGGGCAAATCCCTTCAAGCGTACCAAGATGCGCCTGGGACTCTATGATGTGACGCTGGACGGACTGGAACTGATGTCTTCCGTGGATTACACCTACAGGATCACCGGTACGAACTTCACGCCATCCAGTCAGGTGAAACTGAACGGAGACTGGTATGATACCGTCTATGTGAATCCCACCACGCTGATCATCTCGGGAACAGAACTGGACGATTTCGACAGACTGGCGGTAATACAGAGAAGCAATTCGCCTACCAGAAAAGCGCTCAGCAAGAGTTATGACCGTTCCTGCTACATGCTGTACAGTGAGAATAAATGGAAGCTGAAGGCGGATGGTGAATAATTCTGGCGAATAAAAGATTACGATTGGTACTGGACATCTTCCACCACTCATATATAATGATAACGTAACGGTTTTCAGGGGCGCCTGCCCCTGAGCCGCTACGAATACATTATAGATAAAAGTGGTGGATTTTTTTTATGAATTACGAAGAAGCAGTTGCCTATATTGAGGAAACACCGAAATTTACTACCAAAAATAAACTTTCTCACACAAAAGAGTGTCTGAGAAGACTGGGAAATCCGGAGAAGAAATTCCGCGTGATCCATGTGGCGGGAACGAACGGAAAGGGAAGCACCTGCGCGTTTCTCACATCCATATTCCGGGAGGCCGGCTATTCCTGCGGATTGTTCACCTCTCCTCATCTGGTGACCATCAATGAAAGGTTCCAGATCAACGAGCAGAATATTGACGACGATACTTTTCTCGCCGCTTTTCTGAAAGTCAGGGCGCTGGCGGACGAGCTGGTAGCCGAAGGTAGCTATCACCCGACTTATTTTGAGATGCTGTTCCTCATGGGAATGGTGATCTTCGCGGACGCCGGCGTGGATTATGTGATGCTGGAGACGGGACTTGGCGGACGGCTTGACGCCACGACGGCAGTGGAGGAACCCGCCGCCTGCGTGATCACCTCCATCAGTTTCGACCATATGCAGTACCTGGGAAATACGATCCGGGAAATCGCGGGAGAGAAGGCCGGGATCATCGTACCAGGCGTTCCGGTGATTTTCAACGGCAACGATCAGGAGGCGGCAAAAGTCATCCGGGACCAGGCGGAGAAACTGGGAAGCCCCTGGTTTGAAGTGAAGAGAGAGGACGCGGAAATTAAGGGAATCACAAGCGGAGGCATTGATTTTTCCGTGAAGAATGGGTATTATGGAAATACAGTATTTTCCATACCGTTCATCGCCCGGTACCAGGTCATGAACGCCGCTCTTGTTCTTAAGACAGTGGAAGTTCTGAAACAGCAGATCCCCATACCGGAGGATGCGGTGAAGAAAGGGCTGCTTGAGACAAGATGGCAGGGAAGAATGGAGACAGTCCTTCCCGGAGTGATCGTGGACGGCGCCCACAATGAGGACGGTGTGGAGAAATTTGTGGAGACTGCGGAGCATTTTCAGAAGGAATGCCCCCTGACGCTGCTGTTCTCCGCAGTGGATGACAAAGACTATACCGATATGATCAGGACCATACTTGGAAGGATACGGTTCCGCCACGTTGTGGTGACCCAGGTGGGCGGTTACCGTAAGGTTCCGGCGGAGGCGCTGGCGGAGATTTTCCGCAGAGAAGGATGCCCGTCGGCGCAGGCTTTTGAAGATACCGAAGCGGCGTTTCGTGCGGCGCTTGCCCTGAAAGGCGAAGACGGTATGCTTTTCTGCGTGGGATCCCTTTACTTGGTGGGAGAGATCAAGGAACTGCTCCGAAAGGAGGATGCAAATGATTGATTATGAAGAGGAACTGAAGAAATTTGAACCATGTCTGGATGTGACGGACGCGGAAGGCGCCATTTACGAGAAAGAACTGACGGATATTCTGGATGTCCTTCAGGAGGTGCTCCGGGAAGCCAAAGGCAGCAGACGTGTGAAATAAAGGAGAAACACTATTCATGAATTGTGTGAACTGCGGCGCATTTCTTACTGACACGGATCTGGACTACTGTCCGAACTGCGGGTATAATGTGCTGATCCAGAAAAAAGTGGATTATCTTTCCAAAAGCCTGTACAATCAGGGACTGGAGAAGGCCAGCATCAGAGACCTTTCGGGAGCGATCGCCTGTCTGAAACAGAGCCTGATCTACGACAAAAAAAATATAAAGGCAAGGAATCTTCTTGGACTGGTATATTTTGAAACCGGAGAAGTGGTAGCGGCTCTGAGCGAATGGGTGATCAGCAAGAATCTCCAGCCGTCAAGGAATCTTGCCACAGAGTACATCGACATTCTCCAGGCTAATTCCAATAAACTCCGGGGGATCAATGAGACGATAAAAAAATACAATCACGCCCTTCTTCTCTGCAGAGAGGGTCATGACGATATGGCCGCCATACAGCTGAGGAAGATACTGGTGCAGAATCCCAAACTGATCAAGGGTTATCATCTTCTTGCCCTGATCCAGATGAAAAACGGCGAATGGAACCGGGCGCGGAAGATACTCAGGAAAGCGGCCAGGATCGATAAGACCAATACGACTACGCTGCGTTTTCTGCGCGAAGTGGATGAACAGACCGGTGTTCCTACCAGGCTGGAATGCCAGAAAAAAGGTTTCTTCCGTCTGGGCGGGAATAAAGAACAGGAATACGACGCTTCAGAAAACGGATACGAGGTGCGGACTGCTGTTTACAGAGAACATTCCAGGATTCCGGTATTCCTGCTGCTGATGTCGGGGATTGCAGCCGGCGCGGTTGCGTTCTGGCTTCTGGCGGTGCCGGCAATACGGCAGAATATATACAAAGAAGCAAACCAGCAAATCATCCAGTACAGTGAATCTCTGGCGACACAGGGAGCAGAACTTACCAGGGCCCAGGGTGAAGCGCAGGAGTCGGGAGATACTGCCGAGGCGGTAACAGAACAGCTGACGCAGGAGCAGGCAAAGAGCCAGAGTTACGAAGCTCTTCTCACCGCCTATTCCTATTACGCGCAGGACAGTCTGGATGAAGCGGCGCTGGCGGTGCAGAATGTCCATGTGGATGTACTGCCGGACAATCTGAAGGGAATCTATATAACAGTCCGGGACGCTACGGGCGTATCGGGGATCGGAGATACGGATACCGGCTCGGAAGAGAACTCCGGCGGGGAGACCGCGGAAGAGAGTTATGACGACGGCGGTTATGATGACGGTTATTACGACGACAGTTATTACGACGACGGTTATTATGACGACGGTTACTATGACGATACTTATTATGAATAATGAAATGACAAAAGAGTAGCCTCGAAGGAGGGGATGTGCGAAAGCACATCCCCTCCTTTTGTAAAAAAAAGAATAAAAAGGGAGAATAAGGGGGAAAATGCTGAATGAATGAAATGTATGAACTGGACGGCGCGTGCCTGACAGTGCATCTGCCGGAAGAAGTGGATCATCCTGTGTCAGACGACGTTAAGGCGGAATCTGACAGGATCATGGAAAAACAGTATGTCCGTACAATTATATTTGATTTTGAGGAAACGGATTTTATGGACAGTTCCGGTATAGGTCTCCTTATGGGAAGATACCGCGCCCTTGGAATGTGCCCGGGATGTGTCCGCGCGGTAAGAGTGAACGGACGCATAAATAAAGTGCTTCATCTGTCGGGGGTACATCGTTATATTGAAATTCAGAAAGTAAAGGAAGAGGGGAAAGTATAATGGAAAACACCAATGAAATGACACTGATCTTTGACAGCCGCCCTGTAAACGAGGGGCTGGCAAGAGTCGCTGCCGCTTCTTTTCTGACACAGCTGAATCCCACGCTGGAAGAGGTTGCCGATGTGAAAACTGCTGTATCAGAAGCGGTGACGAACTGCATTATACATGGATATGAGGGAGAGGTACATAAGATACAGATGGATCTCAGGCTCAGGGACAACGATCTTTTTGTGGATATCAGCGACCACGGGATCGGAATTGAGGATGTGGAAAAGGCGATGGAGCCTCTTTTTACTTCGAAACCGGATAAGGAGCGGTCAGGTATGGGATTTACATTTATGGAGGCCTTTATGGACGAAATCACAGTGGAATCCGTAATGGGGAAGGGAACTACTGTCCGTATGAGAAAAACCATCCGAAGGTAAAGGAGGACGAATGGAACATACTCTTGCCCTGATCGGGCGCGCGCACCAAGGGGATAAAGAGGCAAGAGATACATTGTTTGAAGAAAATACCGGGCTGATCTGTGCTGTGGCCAGAAGATTTCTGGGAAGAGGAGTGGATATGGAAGATCTGTTTCAGATAGGGAGTATCGGACTTTTGAAAGCGGTGGACAGGTTTGACCTGAATTATCAGGTGAAGTTTTCCACTTATGCGGTGCCGATGATAGCGGGAGAGATCAGACGTTTTCTGCGTGACGACGGCATGATCAAAGTCAGCAGGTCCCTGAAAGAAAATTATCTGAAAATCTGCCGGGTCCGTGAAACACTTCAGGGAAAACTGGGGAGAGAGCCGACTGTGCAGGAACTTGCGGATATCCTGAAGATTTCGCCGGAAGAGGTGGCGGCCGCCGCGGAGTCGGCGGCAGAAGTGGAATCCATCTACCGTCCGGTTTATCAGGGAGACGGAACGGATATATCACTTGCAGACAGGATACCCCGGAAAGACGATCCACAGGAACGGCTCATGGACAGGGTTTTTCTGGAAGAAATGCTGAAGAAACTGGAACCGGGAGAAAAACGGCTGATCTGTATGAGGTATTTTCAGGATATGACGCAGACGGAGATTGCCGGGATCCTGGGGATATCCCAGGTGCAGGTGTCCAGGATGGAAAAAAGGATCCTGGAAACCCTGCGGAAAAGTCAGGACGGTCCCTGACGGGAACTGTCTCCGTCCGGCTGGCTGCGGCTCTGATCCTCTATAATGGTTTTGTTGATATTGTCTTCATAACTCCGCATCTGCACCTGCATGGGCGTTGGATCAGAAGTGATTTTCATGCTGCCGAAATGATTAAAAAAGAACAGAACGCCCAGCCCGAGACCGACGGAATAGGATATCTCCAGAACAGTGAATCCGTTGGATGCTTTTCCTGTGACCTGAGTGTATATCTGTGAAAAAAGCGTACCGACGTCAGCGTCCGTATTAAAAGTCATAATAGAGAATGCGGCGCCGAAAAAGGTGATAAGACAGACGGCGGCAATCTTGATAAAATGCAGAATCTGGTGGACTGCAGCCGGCTTTTCGTAAGTAAGGATAAAATCAGTCTCCCCCAGAGGCGTGACTGTAAGTCCGGGTTCTTTCTGATGTATCAGATCGATTAGATCCATAACCGTCATGACATACCGGCCGGGCCGGGCAGGATCCAGAGTGACAACCGGAAGTACGCGCATGCGGTTGAGCAGTTTGGGGTTGCTGCAGGATATCCGGGCTATGTCCTGCAGACAGACGTGGGGATGGCGGATCATGATATTCGCATCCAGCTGGAGATAAAGTGTATCCTGCATTGCAGCAGCCTCCTTTCAGAAACAGGTCTTATTCTTTCATTCCGGGACGAAAAATCAGACTGGACAGATAGGAGAAGATGAGCGCGGCTGATACGCCGGCGGCGCAGGCGGTAAATCCTCCGGTAAAAAGTCCGAGGAACCCTTCGCGGTCGATGGCTTCTTTCATGCCTGACCACAAAGTATTGCCGAATCCCAGAAGAGGTACGGAGGCCCCTGCTCCGGCGTAATCGATCAGAGGCTGATAAATTCCAACCGCGCTTAACACAGCCCCGGAACATACAAGAAGCACCATTACTCTTCCGGGAAGCAGTTTCGTTTTGTCAAGAAGTATCTGTACCAGCGCGCAGATGGTCCCGCCAACCCAGAAAGCATTTATATATTCCATTATACCGTCCTCCTTATAATTCCTTGTGTTCGATAACGACAGCATGGGCAATGCCGGGAACAGACGCGCCTTCGTTGTAACTGACTCTGGAGAGCAAGGCGCCGGTGGGAATAAAAAGAATACGTTTCCACCGGCCGGAGACAACCTCCGGAAGGAGTCTGGCGGAGAGAACCACGGCAGAGCAGCCGCAGCCGCTTCCTCCGGAATGGGTATCCTGTGTCCGGCTGTCGTAAATCATGATCCCGCAGTCTTTGTGGATGCCGCTGATATCAACTCCCTCCTTCTTAAGAAGGTCCAGAAGTATTTTCTGCCCGACCATTCCCAGATCTCCCGTTATCACTGCGTCGTAATCTCCGGGGGAACGTCCGAGGTCGGAGAAGTGCCGAAGGATGGTATCGCATGCGGCAGGCGCCATGCAGCCGCCCATATTCAGCGAATCGCGAAAACCGAAATCTATGATTTTCCCTGTGGTAATGCCTGTGATAACCGCGTATCCGTCCCTGCCATGAAGGGACGGACAGTTCCTTTTCGGGACAGCGGAACCGATAATGCATGCGCCGCTGCCGGTCACTGTCCAGGTGGCGGAGAGAGGGCGTTGGTTTCCGTAGCCCAGAGGATAACGGAATTCTTTTTCGGCAGAGGCGAAATGACTGGACGTTATGCACAGAACATGTCCGGCGCAGCCGGAAGCGACAGTTATCGCGCCCAGGGAAAGGGATTCTCCCATTGTGGAACAGGCGCCGTAAAGTCCGTAATAGGGAATCCCCAGTTCGGCCGTGCCGAAAGAGGAGGCGGTAGTCTGAGCGAGAAGATCTCCGGCAAATACCAGGCGGATATCAGAAGCGGATAGCCCTGCTTTTTCCATGGCCAGGGAGGCGGTTTCTTTTTGCATGGCGCTCTCCGCGGCTTCCCAGGTGTCCTGCCCGAACATCGGATCAGAGGAAATCCGGTCAATAAGCGCTCCCAGAGGTCCTTCGCCTTCCTTTTTTCCTGCGACAGACGCCGTGCTTTCGATATAAACCGGAGTTTCAAAAATAAGACTTGCCGTTCCTTTCTGGACTATTTTATTCATATAAACGCCTCCGCATATCTGAAAATATAATAAACGATCCCCAGGATCCAGGAACTGAGTATCCCGTAGAGGATAACAGGTCCCGCTATATTGAAAATCTTGCATCCGATGCCGAAAACCTGTCCTTCCGCGCGGAATTCTATGGCAGAAGCGGCGACGGAATTGGCGAAGCCGGTGATCGGGACCAGACTTCCGGCTCCCCCGAATTTGCCGATCTTCGGATATATATTGAGACCGGTCAGGAGTACGCTGAGAAAAATAAGGATCAGTGAACACCAGATCCCGGCAGACTCTTTGTCGGCGCCGAGACCTGCGGCTGTACGGAGTATCAGCTGTCCAAGGGTACAGATCAGGCCGCCGGTGAAAAAAGCCCGGATCATGTTCACATACAGGTTATGTGAAGGCGTCATTTTTTTTACATACTTTTCGTACTGTTTTTTCTCTGTCTGCTGTTGATTGGTCGACATAATGATTCCTCTTCTTTCTGTTATTCATGTGTTCGTTGACATTGCATGTATTTATGCATATAATGATGAAGTCTTACTGCCAGCCGCGGTAATAATACAGCAGCGAACCCAGGCATTTTCCCAGAGCCATGGCGATGATGGCGGCGGGGATCCCGCCGGTGAGCTGAATGCGGCGGGCAAAGATCGGAAACATGGAAGCGACTTCAGCCAGGGCCAGTATCCAGCTTCCAAGGAATATTCCCGAAAAAAATCCATAGATGATCAGGAAGGGGTCCCCAAGAGGGATGGAAACAGGAAACAGGCAGGCCAGATTCCCCAGGATGATCCCCAGGAGTGCAGAGTCCTCATATAAGAGAATATGGCTTCCCGTATGAGTGATCCCCGCGTACCGGGGGATAATGGAGAGACCGATAAGAAGACCGGCAGTGCCGCTGGCGATAACAATTCCTCCGCACAGGCCGGTGATACAGAGCAGCAGATGTTCCCACATGGCTCCTCCTCCTTTTCCGGAAGTTACTGTCTATTATGTTTCGCCGGCAGAAAAAAATACATTAATTCTTAAAAAAATATGAAAGCCTGTACTTCTCTTTGGGCGGATGTTATAATAAAATACAGGTTTTTAGAACTGTAAATTATGGTGCAGGAGGCATGCGTATGTACGACGCGTTTTCTCAGATGGAATTATTGGTGGGAGAAGCAGGCGTAGACCGTCTTGGAAGAGCCAGGATCGCGGTGTTCGGTCTGGGCGGCGCCGGTTCCTATGCGGCGGAGGCACTTGCCCGGTGCGGGGTCGGGAGCCTGACGCTTGTGGATCATGATGTGATCTCTTCCGCGAACATCAACAGGCAGCTTTTTGCCCTGCAGTCCACAATCGGAAAGAAAAAGGTGCAGGTTGCGAAAGCGCGCATACGGGATATTGACGAGAATATTCTGGTGCATACATATGAAACATTTTATAACGAGGATACGGCAGGGATGTTTGACCTGAAATCCTATGACTATATCGTGGACGCCATTGACACCATGCCGTCCAAGATACTTCTCATCGAACAGGCGAAAGCCTGCCATACTCCGATTATTTCCTGTCTGTCGACCTGCGGCAGAATAAATCCGTCCAGATTTGAAATTACTGATATTTCAAAAACCAGTGTATGTCCTGCGGCGAAGATCATGCGGACAGAACTGAAGAAGAGAGGAATACGAAGAGTCAGAGTGGTTTATTCAAAAGAACGTCCCCACCGTATGCCGGAGGATGAGACGGGCGGCAGGGCCGATTTTGCCGCAGGCAGCGTATCTTTTGTGCCGGGCGCGGCGGGAATGCTTCTTGCGGGAGAGGTTGTGAGAGATATCCTGGCGGAAAAGCCGGCGAAGCCTTCACTGCGGGGAAGACTGGATAAGAACGGCTGATCTCCGTATAAATAAATGGAAAGATTGAGGAAGAGAATCTGTGAAAAAAGAAATCAGAGAGAAATTTTGCGAACTTCTGGGAAAAGACAAGGTGCTTTTTGAAGAGCCGATGAGCAGTCATACTACATTCCGTATCGGCGGACCAGCAGAGGTATTTCTGATGCCGGAATCCTATGAGCAGATACGCAGCGCGCTTGCGCTGTGCAGGGAAGAAGGAGTTCCATATTTTGTGCTGGGAAACGGAAGCAACCTTCTGGTGAGCGACAGCGGATATCGGGGCGTGATCATTCAGATGGACCGCAATATGGGAGATATAGAACTTAAAGGGACTGAAATACGTGCCTGTGCCGGCGCGCTTCTGTCCTCTGTGGCGGCAGCGGCAAGAAAAGCCTCTCTTACCGGCTTTGAATTCGCGGGCGGTATTCCGGGAACTCTTGGAGGAGCAGTGGTAATGAACGCCGGCGCCTACGGCGGCGAGATGAAAGATGTGCTCCGGGAAGTTACGGTGATGACGAAGGAGGGAGATATCAGAGTCATTCCTTCTGACCGCCTGGAACTGGGGTATCGCACCAGTATCATAAAAAAAACGGGTTATCTCGTTCTGGAGGCGGTAATCTCTCTGGA
>DWXL01000057.1 GCA_019119235.1 Candidatus Blautia excrementigallinarum
GTAACCCTGATCTTCACCGCAAACCAGGCTCTTCTGGCTGCAAGAGCAGGCGCTACATATGTATCTCCATTCCTTGGCAGACTGGATGACATCTCCACAGACGGACTTCCGCTGATCCGTCAGATCGCCGATATGTTCGCGGTAGCAGGAATCGAGACAGAGATCATCGCCGCAAGCGTTCGTCATCCGATCCATGTAACAGAGTGCGCTCTGGCCGGAGCAGATATCGCGACAGTTCCCTACAAGGTTCTGGAGCAGATGCTTCATCATCCGCTGACTGACGCCGGAATCGAGAAATTTCAGGCAGATTACAGAGCAGTATTCGGAGATTAAGCAGAATTTTCGCGCGCAGGCCTCAGGCAGGCGACACATAACAAGGAGAATTTAAAAATGGACAAATTAGAACTTCAGAAGATTGCCAACGAAGTCCGCAAAGATATCGTAACGGCAGTCCATGCTGCAAAAGCCGGCCATCCGGGCGGATCTCTTTCTGCGGCAGATTTATTTACATACCTGTATTTTGAAGAAATGAACATCGATCCCAAAGATCCGAAGAAGGCGGACCGCGACCGTTTCGTCCTTTCCAAAGGACACACAGCGCCGGGCCTGTATTCTGTTCTGGCAGAGAGAGGATACTTCCCCAAAGAAGATCTGAAGACTCTCCGTCATCTGGGTTCCTATCTTCAGGGACATCCGGATATGAAACATATCCCGGGCGTGGATATGTCCAGCGGATCTCTCGGACAGGGTATCTCCGCGGCAGTGGGAATGGCTCTTTCCGCGAAACTCAGCAACGATTCCTACAGAGTATACACTCTTCTGGGAGACGGTGAGATCCAGGAAGGCCAGGTATGGGAAGCGGCTATGTTCGCCGGCTTCCGTAAGCTTGACAATCTGGTGGTGATCGTGGACAACAATGGTCTTCAGATCGACGGCAGGATTGACGAAGTATGTTCTCCCTACCCCATCGATAAGAAGTTCGAGGCGTTTAATTTCCATGTGATCAATGTTGCGGACGGAAATGACATGGATCAGCTGAAAGCCGCCTTCGACGAAGCAAAAACCATAAAAGGCATGCCCACAGCCATTATCATGAAAACCGTAAAAGGCAAGGGCGTTTCCTTTATGGAAAATCAGGCCGGATGGCATGGAAAAGCACCCAACGACGAGCAGTACGCTCAGGCAATGGAAGATCTGGAGAAGGCAGGTGAAGCATTATGTCAGAAGTAAAGAAAATCGCTACGAGAGCCAGCTACGGCGCAGCTCTGGTAGAACTCGGAAAAGAACATGAAGATGTCATTGTTCTGGATGCTGACCTTGCTGCAGCTACCCAGACCGGAATGTTTAAGAAAGAATTTCCGGAGCGTCACATTGACTGCGGTATCGCAGAGTGCAACATGGTGGGCATCGGAGCAGGTCTTGCAACTACGGGAAAGGTTCCTTTTGTAAGCACCTTCGCAATGTTTGCCGCAGGCCGCGCTTTTGAGCAGGTGCGCAACTCTGTGGGTTATCCGAAACTGAACGTGAAGATCGGCGCGACTCACGGCGGAATTTCCGTTGGCGAGGACGGCGCGACGCATCAGTGCTGCGAGGACTTCGCTCTTATGAGAAGCATTCCCGGCATGGTGGTTGCTTCCCCCTCCGATGATATCGAGGCGAAAGCTATGGTTCAGGCGGCTTACGAGCATGTAGGACCTGTCTATATGCGATTCGGACGTCTGGCTGTTCCGGTGATCAATGACAGACCGGATTATAAATTCGAACTGGGCAAGGGTATTGTACTCCGCGAGGGCAAGGATCTCACGATCGTAGCCAACGGCCTCTGCGTTGCGGCTTCACTGGAAGCGGCGGAAATGCTCGCGGCGGACGGAATAGACGCGAAAGTGATCAATATCCATACGATCAAACCTCTGGATGAGGATCTGATCGTTGCCGCAGCGAAAGAAACAGGCAAGGTTGTCACAGTGGAAGAGCATTCCATCATCGGCGGACTTGGCGGAGCAGTGTGCGAGTGCCTTTCTGAGAAAGCGCCTGTACCTGTGAAGCGTATCGGCGTCAACGATGTGTTCGGCGAATCCGGTCCGGCGGCTGCTCTTCTGGAGAAATACGGCCTGGACGGCAAGGGCATTTACCAGCAGATCAAAGCTTTTGTATAATATAAGGGCCTGGAGCTGAGGCGGGAATTACCGTCAGGATCCCCTGAGTGATCCTTTCCGCGAGGAAAACCACGGTGGAAAGGCGCGTGGTCTGCAGCGTCAGGTGCTCCAGCGCGCCGGCGGTGTTGACGATTCCCGTAATATGAATATCTCCTACAGGTGGCAGTTCTTTATGGACGGCGGCACCTGGGTGAAGTGATCCATTTCCTATGGTCACATATCCCAGGTGCTTTTTTTGTCCCAGGGAGGCGTCGATGGCGATCACCAGGGCGTCAGGGTGTCTGCGGCGGATCCCGGAGGAGACGGCTTCCAGGTTCAGTGCGTGGACCGGCTGACTGAGAGTGCCGTAAACAAAGATTCTGTCTGTTGTGTACGCTTTGAGCTGATGTCCGATATAGGGCCCGAGGCAGTCTCCGGTAGTCCTGTCTGTGCCGATACATAAAAAAACCAGCTCAGACCAGTTGCTTTTGTGGTGGCGGATACACCGCGTAAGCTGGCCCGCGATCTGCCGGGGGCAGCCGGGGTTTCTGGCGTCGATATAATAAGTCATATGATTATCTCCTGATCATGGTTTGTCCTGTTTCATTGTATCCCCCTGACGGGCAGATTATGCGCTATGCGGAATCTGTCGCAAAATTTTTGGAACATGCTCTTACATTCCGCTAAAATCCGCGTTTTGGATATGATATTCTGGTACCCGAAGGGGTGATATCATATGATAGAGGTCATCTATAAAGATGAGAAACAAGAGGCGAAGGGCAGTGAAGGGATGTTTTCGGTGCCGAAGAATATACGTCAGATCGGTCAGGCCGGCGAAAATTACAGAATCTATATGGAGGATTATGCTTATACTTTTCTGAAGAAAAAAGCAGGTGCGGTGAACGAAGGACAGGACGGAGGCTGTCTGGCGGTCCTTACAGGGGAGAGCAAATGGATCGGCGGAGTGACCTATATATTTATCAGAGGCGCTCTGGCTGTGGAGAACGCGGAAATTTCCGCGGAACACATTGATTTTACGGAGGAAATGTGGAAGGGTATTCATGAGGAACTTAAGAAATATTTCGAGGGGCAGGAAATTGCCGGATGGTTTTTTGCAGCGCGGTCGCTGTCAATGGAGACTACAGATCTTTTTCAGAGAGTACATCTCAGGCATTTCGGCGGGGGAGAAAAGGTACTTATGCTGATGGATCCTGCGGAGCAGGAGGAAGCCTTTTTCAGATACGAAAATAATTTTCTTGTGCGTCAGACGGGATATTATCTGTACTATGAAAAAAATCCTCAGATGCAGACGTATATGCTGGAGAAGATTCCGGATATTTCCGGAGCGGAACAGGAAACGGTCCAGGATGACGCGGTAAAAGCATTCAGGAGGATCATCGGGAAAAAGAAAACAGAAGAGCCTGCGGAAGCGGAGGAGAAGCCTTCTGTTTTTTCTTATGCCGCAACAGCTTGTCTGGTCATGGCTGTGGCTGCCGTAGGAATAAGGTTTTATCAGAATTACCAGCATGTGCAGGAGCAGAATGTGAAAACAGAAGCGGCGGCGTCCATACTTGACGATACAAAAGAGATTCAGGAAACTGCAGCGGAAACGGAAAAAGCAGCGGTTTCACCTGCTGCGCAGGCCGAGAGGAAATCAGAAAAAGAAACGGCGGACATTACACCGACGCCGAAAATAATGGAAAACAGCGGGGAGCCGGATCAGGACGGAACAGAGACGCTGACAGAGGAAGATAAAGCGATCTACAGAGAAGAATCCGATGTGCGGAAGGCGGAACGCAGGGTTCAGGCGGCGAGAGAGAACAGAGAAAATAAGGAGGCTACAGAAAATACAGAAAATACAGATAATACAGAGGAAAATGAAGAACGGGAAATTTCTTCGGAAACTATTGCTAACGGCGCGGCAGAAAGCGGAATCTCATATATCATCCGGCCGGGAGATACGCTATACCAGATCAGTCTGGAAAAATACGGAACTATGGATAAAATAAATGAGATATGCCGGATGAACGGGATTTCGGAGGATGAACTGATTTATCCCGGACAAATAATTGTATTACCGTAAAAAATTTGCTATAATGAACCACAAACGGCGGCGTTTGCCGTAGATACAGCTGATTTCAGGAAAGAAACAGACAGAATACATAAGGTAAGGAAGCATATGGCAAACATATTTAAAGAATTCAGGAAAAACCACAGACGAAAGAAACTTCTTGCGCAGCGGGCGCAGGCGGAGCAGGCTCTGGGCGGTGGAACGAGCGGTCAGGAGGATTACCAGGCGAGACTTTCGAAACACAGACATGCGGCCATGCGGAGGACTGTGATCACAGTCTGCGTTATTGCCGCGGCAGTCGCGGGTGTTCTTCTTTTTATCGAAAAAAGAAGTTACCGCAATTACACGGTTCTTCAGACAAGCGAACAGGAGGACATTGTTTCCACCGGATACAGAGAGATGGACGGGAAGATCCTGCGTTACAGTCCGGAGGGCGCTTCTCTGATGAACGGAGAAATGGAACCCCACTGGAGTTATCTCTATGATATGCAGAATCCGGCGGCAGATGTGAACGGAGATAAGGCGGTCATCGCTGATATTGACGGTACGGCGATGGAGATTTTTGACGGAGAAGGGGAGACCGGAAGCGTTACAACTTCCTATACTATTGTAAAAGCCAGAATCTCCAAAAGCGGAATGGTGGCGGCCATCCTTGACGGAGGAGACTCTACCTGGATCAATTATTATGCGGCAGACGGAAGCCTTATCGCCGAGAATCAGACTCATGTCGAGGATCCGGGGTATCCTATGGATGTGGCGGTATCCGATAATGGCGATGTCATGATGGTGACGTATCAGTTCGTAGACGGAAGCAATACTACCAGTTATGTTGCTTTTTATAATTTCGGCGATGTCGGCCAGAATGAGGACGACAGGATTGTAAGCGGTTATACCTATGAAGGCGTGGTGATCCCGCAGATTCAGTATCTGGACGATTCGCATGCCGCGGCTCTGCGCGACGACGGATTTTCTATTTATACCGGGCCGCAGATCCCGAAGGAGACGATGACCGTAGAGGTTGAAAATGAAATTGTCAGTACGTTCCTTTCTGATAATCTGATAGGAATGGTGTTTAAGAATGACGACAAAGATAAACAATATACAATGAACGTATATTCACTGAACGGTAGTCTGAAGTTTTCCAGAGATTTCAATATTCCGTATACTACGATCAAAATGAGCGGCGGGAATATACTGCTGTATAATGACTCCCAGATATATGTAATGAACAGCAGGGGAGTAGAGAAGTATAACGGAACAGTGGACGGAAACATCAACGACTTTTTCAAGATCGGCTGGAACAGATATCTTCTGGTTATGGACAGCGGCGTCAGTGTGATAAAATTCAGTTAAGAGGTGGAGTATGTCTTTAACCTGGCTGGGGATCGTAGTGATCGCATTCCTTGTGCTGGCAGGATACAGAGGATTCCGGAGAGGCTTTGTGAGAGAAGTGGTTTCGTTTTTCTTTGTGTTTCTGGCTATTGCTGCCGCATGGGCGATCAATCCTTATGTAAATGAATTTTTTGTGGAAAATACTCCGATATATGAAAAAATACAGGAGAGCTGCGAGGATTTTATAACTGAGCAGAGTGAAGGACAGGGAGAAAAGACTGCAGAAGCCCGGGAGGAACAGGACGGTTTTATCGAGAACCTGGAACTGCCGGGACTTTTGCAGAAAGGTATGGAAGCGAACAATACGGATGAAACATATCAGTATCTTGCGGTGGACAGTTTTGGAAGCTATGTGTCCGGCTATCTTGCAAGAACGATTGTAAATGGTCTGTCATTTCTGGTTTCTTATCTTCTTGCGTCTGTGATCATCCGGATCGGAATGTTTATTCTGGATCTTATTGCCGGCCTGCCTCTGATCAAAGAGGCAAATAAGCTGACAGGGGCTCTGGTGGGTCTGGCGGAGGGAATACTTTTTGTCTGGATCGCCTTTCTGGTACTGACCGTACTGTGCAGTACCGAAATCGGAAAAAAAGGTTTGGAACTTATTGAAAAAGATGTGTTTTTGAATATCATTTACCAGTATGATATCTTTATAAATTTTTTTATGAAAATCTAAAAAAATCTGTTGACATATCCAGTAAGATATGGTAAATTGATTAAGCTGTCTGAGAGACAGAGAACCTTGATAACTAAACAGTGAGACACATACGATTCTCGAAAATTCCAAGTAGAGCACTTGGAGAATCCGGACGCAAGTGAAGGATGAACCTAGTGCGAACATGGTTCGAAGGAACTTGATGAGGATGAGCGCAAGCGAAGGCTGAATCTAGTGAATCGAACTTCATTATTTCGAACGGTTAATAACCAACAAACAGTAAAAGGGATAGGTAACCAGAGGTTATCTTGACCGGAACAAACTTATACAGAGAGTTTGATCCTGGCTCAGGATGAAC
>DWXL01000058.1 GCA_019119235.1 Candidatus Blautia excrementigallinarum
TCCGCCGGAAAATACAACCTTTACCTGCCAAGCATTTGCGTTGGTATAAGTTTTACCTCCATCATAGCTTCGGATATTATATTTACGGAATTTACTTTCCATTTGCTGTTTCGTATCTCCTATCTTTACGCCATAGAACTGAACATTTGTGTTACCGCTGTTCCGGATACGGACATATTCATCCTTATATGTTCCATATAATGCATTCAAATTAACGCCCACTGTCATATTATTCCCTGTATAATACAGACTGGGGTACTTAGAATTTGTACTTTTTTTCATCCCACCAATATCTGTAATCAGTCTTTGCATCTCCGACTTGGAAACACCCTGCTGGAAATAATTTGTCATCTCCACAACTTTGCCGTAAACAGTAACCGTCAAACCATTTTTGTCATATCCGCCCCAGACAACCTTTCCGTTCACTCTTCTGTATGCCCGTACCGTGTACGTATATTTGGTTCCTGGTTTTACTGTAGTGTCCGTACATGCCCATGCGGCTGCGCTTCCGTTTTTCAACACTTTCCAGCCGGAATTTCCTGTCTTTCTGTATACTCTGTACCCGCTTGCCTGTGAAACCCTATTCCAGGTCAGACGTACTTTTGTAGAGGAAATAGTGCTGATTGTACCCAGACGTACCGTTCCCACAGATGTATTGGCTGCTTTTGGAATCGTTACCGTCAGTCCCTTTTTATCATATCCGCCCCAGATAACCTTTCCATTCACTCTTCTGTACGCCCGTACCGTGTACGTGTATTTAGTCCCTGGTTTTACTGTGGTGTCCGTACATGCCCATGCGGCCGCGCTTCCGTTTTTTAACGCTTTCCAGCTGGAATTTCCTGTTTTCCTGTATACTCTGTACCCATTTGCCTGAGGAACCTTATTCCAGGTCAGACGTACTTTTTGGGAGGAAATACGACTGACCGCACGCAGCTGTACCGTTCCCACAGTATTATTTGCGGCGGATACTTCCGCGGCCCCTGCTGTGAAAGTCAGACTTCCCAGCAACATCAAAGCCACAAGGAAAATCGTACATAAAAACAATTTTTTCTTTTTCATAACATTTCTCCTTTCGCAGCAAAAAGAGACAGCGAATCATTTCTGTGCCAAAATCCAACTGTCTCTTTCTACTTATTCTTTTCTATTTATCTTATTTCACTCAATCTTCCCCATCGCTCTCTTTTGCGGCTCTCGCTTCAATCTCTTTCTTCTGGATCTCTGCCGGAGCCTGCTCATAACGGGCAAATTCATAGGAGAATTCTCCGCTTCCGCCTGTCATGGAACGAAGGTCTGTGGAATATCCGTAAATCTCAAGCTGCGGAACGTCCGCTTCGATCACGGTATTTCCGTCATGGTCGGGGTTCATACCAAGAACACGGCCGCGGCGTTTGTTAAGATCGCCCATAACGTCGCCGGTATATTTATCCGGAACTGTCACCTTCATGCTCACGATCGGCTCAAGAAGAACGGGTGAAGCATCCATAAAGCCTTTCTTGAAGGCGAGAATGGTAGCCATCTTAAACGCCATCTCGGAGGAATCCACCGGATGATAGGAACCGTCGTAAAGAGTCGCTTTCACGCCGACAACCGGATAGGAAGCCAGCGGTCCCTTCTGAACGCATTCCTGAAGGCCCTTCTCAACTGCCGGGAAGTAGTTCTTGGGAACGGCTCCGCCTACCACAACCTGCTCAAATACATAGGGCGTCTCCAGATCGCCTGAAGGCTCGAAACGCATCTTAACGTGTCCGTACTGTCCATGACCGCCGGACTGTTTCTTGTGTTTGCCTTCCACGTCGGAATTCTTGCGGATAGTCTCGCGGAACGGAACCTTCGGTTTGGAAAGTTCAACTTCGACTTTATAGCGTTCTTTCAGCTTGTTTACCACGATATCAAGATGCTGGTCGCCCATACCGTAGAGAAGTGTCTGCCTGTTGGCGGAATCATTCTCCACGCGGAGAGTCTTATTCTCGCTTGTCATTCTGGAAAGCGCCTGGGAAATCTTATCCTCGTCGCCTTTCTTCACAGCCTTATATCTCTTGCAGGTATACGGCGTGGAGATTACAGCTTTGGGATAGAGAACAGGAGCGTTCTTGGCTGCAAGGCTGTCTCCGGTCTGCACGCTGTTCAGTTTCGCGATAGCGCCGATATCTCCGGCGTGAAGCTCGGAAACCTCAGAAGGTTTGGATCCTTCCAGTACATAAAGCTTATTCAGGCGCTCCTCGTCTCCCTTCTCCACATTCAGCAGAGTATCGTCGGACTTGATAACGCCGGAAGCAACCTTGATCAGTGAATATTTGCCAAGGAAGGGGTCCACGATCGTCTTCCATACATATGCAGATTTGGATTTGGAGAAGTCGTAATTCGCCTCGAAGATCTCGTTCGTCTTCTGGGAGATTCCGTTGCAGGCGCGCTTATCCGGACTGGGGAAATATCCGCAGATATCGTCCAGAAGATTGGAAACGCCTCTTAAGTTCACCGGAGATCCCATGCACACGGGAACGATGCTTCCGTCCTGCACGTTGGTCGCCAGCGCCGCGGAAACCTCCGTTACGGAGAACTCGTCGCCTTCGAAATAACGGTCCATGAATTCCTCGCTGGTCTCGGCTACGGATTCCATCAGGATGTCATGATATTTCTCAAGGTACTCGTTCAGATATTCCGGAATGTCACAGGGTTCTTTCTTACCCTTGTCGATATATTTCCTGCCGGCCTGTTTCACAACATTGACATAGCCGACGAATTTGCCGTCCTCACGAATGGGGAAATGCAGGGGCGCGATCTTCTTGCCGTATAGTTCGGTAAGCTGCTCCACAACCTTGCGGTAGCTGACGTCGTCCACATCCATATCCGTTACAAAGAACATACGGGGGAGTTTATATTTCTCGCAGAGTTTCCATGCCTTCTGTGTTCCCACCTGCACGCCGGCCTTGCCGGAAACCACGATGATCGCGGCGTCCGCCGCACTGACAGCCTCTTCCACTTCGCCTACAAAGTCAAAATATCCCGGAGTGTCAAGAATGTTAACTTTCACTTTATCCCACGGGATCGGAAGCAGTGCTGTGGAAATTGAAAAATGCCTCTTGATCTCTTCTTTATCATAATCGCTGACTGTATTCCCATCCTCTACTCTTCCCAGACGGCTGGTCATACCTGCCAGATAAGCCATTGCCTCTGCCAGAGTAGTCTTTCCTGATCCGCCGTGACCTAATAGGACTACATTTCTGATTCGGTCAGTTCTATAAACGTCCATATGTAATACCTCCCTGTTTGTCTAATATGTTCATATTTTACTAAAATTTTATTGGTTTTTCAAGTATTTTATATAGTTTTGACAACTTTTTTTGAAATTTTAATGTGTATTTTTTATGAATTGTATATTCATTTCGATATTTTCTTTGTTTCCATGCACTCTTTCAGATAAAACTTCTCTATACAGCCGCCGCAATTGACTTTTTTCACCATATCTTTTAAAATAAACGGGAAATGACATAACATAATCCATTTAATGGAAAGGAAGCTTGTTTATATGAAAACCATCGGATTTATCGGGCTTGGCCTGATCGGAGGTTCTATCGCAAAAACCATCCGGAAATTTCATCCGGATTATCATATCCTGGCATACGCCAGACACAGAGAAACGCTTGCCGCCGCATTGAAGGACGGCGTGATCAACGGCGTTCTGGAAGCGGAAGACGGCCGTTACTGTACCTGCGACTATATTTTCCTCTGCGCGCCGGTAGAACATAATATAGAATATCTGAAATACCTGAAAGACATTATTTCAGACCAGTGCATCATTACCGACGCAGGAAGCGTAAAAGGACCTATCCACGAAGCTGTGGAGGAACTCGGTCTGGATCACTGTTTTATCGGCGGTCATCCCATGGCGGGCTCAGAGAAATCCGGTTACGGTAATTCCACCGACCATATGCTGGAGAACGCCTATTATATCCTTACACCCGGCGGACAGGTTTCCCTTGAAAAGCTTACAGAGTTCTCTGAGTTCATTGATTCTCTGGGCGCCATTCCCATGGTACTGTCCGCGGAGGAACATGATTTTATCACAGCCGGCGTAAGCCACCTTCCCCACATCGTCGCTTCGGCTCTTGTAAATCTGGTAAACGCCCTGGACAACGACGCGGAATACATGAAGACCATCGCTGCCGGAGGATTCCGCGATATTACACGTATCGCCTCCTCCTCTCCCGTTATGTGGCAGCAGATCTGCATGGAAAACAGCAGGAATATTTCGTCCGTACTTGACGAATATATCCGGATGCTGATCCAGATCCGCTGTTCTATTGATAATCGGGAAGCGGATAATCTGTACCAGATGTTTGCAAGTTCCAGGGATTACCGCGATTCCATTGATGTATCCACAACCGGCCTGATCAACAAGGCATATGTTCTGTATCTGGATATCGAGGACGAAGCCGGCGGCATTGCCGCTATCGCCACGATCCTCGCCATGGATAAGATCAGCATCAAAAATATCGGTATCATACATAACCGTGAGTTTGAACAGGGAGTACTGAAGATTGAATTCTACGAGGAGGATGCCATGAAGAGAGGCGCTGCCCTTCTGAAAAAACGACATTATATCATATATGAACGGTAGGTAAAAATATGGAAATCACAAAACAGACAGGTCTTCGCGGCGTTGTTCATGTGCCCGGGGACAAATCAATCTCCCACAGAGCCGTCATGTTCGGCGCTCTGGCAAAGGGGACGACTTCTGTCACTCATTTTCTGGAAGGGGCGGACTGCCTTTCCACGATCTCCTGTTTTCAGAAAATGGGTATTGAAATAGAAAAACAGAACGATAAAGTCCTGATACACGGAAAAGGCCTCCGGGGACTGAATTCTCCCCGGGAGATACTGGACGCAGGGAACAGCGGTACTACCACCCGCCTGATCGCGGGAATTCTCGCGGGTCAGAAGTTCATTTCCGAACTTGACGGCGACGCATCTCTCAGAAGCCGCCCCATGAAAAGGATCATGGATCCCCTTAACGCAATGGGGGCGGATATCCGGTGCCGGGGTGAAAACAACTGTCTTCCGCTGCGTATCGTCGGCCGTCCTCTGACCGCCATACATTACACCTCTCCTGTGGCTTCTGCCCAGGTGAAATCCTGTGTGCTTCTGGCCGGAATGTACGCCGACGGCGTTACCAGTGTTACAGAGCCTTTCCTGTCCAGGAATCATTCGGAGATCATGCTCCGATCCTTCGGAGCGGACATCCGCTCAGAGGGAACCACCGTGTCCATCCGTCCGGAACCGGATCTTCTGGCGCAGGATATCACTGTTCCCGGGGATATTTCCTCCGCTGCCTTTTTCATTGCGGCGGGACTTCTCACTCCAGGCAGCGAGATCCTTCTGAAAAACGTCGGGATCAATCCCACAAGAGCGGGAATCCTGAAAGTCTGTCAGGATATGGGGGCGGATATCACCCTTCTGAACGCAGATTACAGCGGCGAACCTGCCGCTGATATCCTGGTACGGACCAGCAGCCTTAAGGGTACTGTGATCCAGGGCGCCGATATTCCCACCCTGATCGACGAGCTCCCTGTCATCGCGGTCATGGCGGCGTTTGCCGGAGGAACCACCGTGATCCGCGACGCGGCGGAACTCAGGGTAAAAGAATCCGACCGGATCGCGGTGATGACGGATAATCTGAGGCGGATGGGAGCTGATGTGGAAGAAACGGAGGACGGAATGATCATCCATGGCGGCAGACCACTTCACGGAGCAGTGATCGATCCCCGTCTCGACCACCGCGTAGCCATGTCATTTGCCGTGGCCGGAACGGTTTGCGAGAGAACTATGGACATTCTCGACGGAGACTGCGTCCGGATTTCCTATCCTGATTTTTACAAAGATCTCTACAGTCTGGGATGATTCAGCGAGATGTGGACATACTCAGTGCATAAAGACTAAATATTATAAGGAGGACCTTACATGAAGATTTTATTCTACGGCGCGAAAGATTACGACCAGCAGTTTTTCGACAAACTGGCTCCGCAGTACCCCGGAGTCTCCATCAAATTCATTGAAGCCAATATTTATGAAGAGACCGCCTCCCTTGCGAAAGGCTATGACGGTATCTGCGCGTTTGTGAACGGCGATCTGGGCGCCCCTGTTGTCGAAGAGCTGAACAGGCAGGGAGTCCGCCTGATCCTCATGAGATGCGCGGGATACAATAATGTGGATCTTGACACAGCGGCAAAATACGGAATCAAAGTTCTCCGCGTGCCCGGATATTCTCCGGAAGCCGTAGCGGAACACGCCATGGCCCTTGTCCTTACCGCCAACCGCCATACCCACAAAGCCTACATCAAATGCCGCGAAAATAATTTCGCCCTCAACGGACTTATGGGAGTAAACCTGTATCAGAAGACGGCAGGTATCGTGGGAACCGGTAAGATTGGTCTCGCCATGGCAAGGATCTGCCGGGGATTCGGTATGAAAGTCATCGCTTACGATCTTTTCCCAAATAAAGAGCTTGATTTCCTGGAATATGTTTCACTTGACGAGCTGTTCACAAGAAGCGATCTGATCAGTCTCCACTGCCCCCTCACCGAGGAGACACATCATCTCATCAACGAAGAATCTATCGCGAAGATGAAAGACGGGGTGATCCTGGTAAACACCTCCCGTGGCGGCCTGATCAGGACAGACGATCTGATCGCAGGCATCCGCGACCACAAATTCTTTGCCGTAGGGCTTGACGTATATGAAGAGGAAACCGACTTTGTATATGAAGATATGTCGGAGCGCATCCTTCAGAGTTCCACGATCCAGAGACTCCTCTCCTTCCCCAACGTGGCAATGACTTCCCACCAGGGATTTTTCACCGAGGAGGCTCTGACCAATATCGCGGAGACCACTCTTCAGAATGCAATCGCCTTCCGTGACGGAAAAGAATTAAAGAACGAGGTTCTCGGCTGATTCCCGCAGAAGCCGGATCTCTTTTGTCCACCCTTCATCGTCGTTGGGGGTTTCCAAAATAAAGGGAATCCCCTGAAGGGCCGGATGCGAGATCACCCGGACCAGCGCTTCCAGTCCGATATGGCCCTCTCCAATCTTCGCATGCCGGTCTTTATGACTTCCCATTTCATTCATACTGTCGTTCAGATGGACTGCCTTCAGTTTCTCAAGACCGATGATCCTGTCAAACTCCTCAAGAACCCCATCCAGATTATTTACTATGTCGTATCCGCCGTCCCACACATGACAGGTATCCAGACAGACCCCCATCTTGTCTTTTTTGTCCACCAGATCAAGAATCGCGCGGATCTCTTCAAAATTTCTTCCCACCTCGGAGCCCTTGCCCGACATGGTTTCCAGAAGCACTGTGGTAGACTGCCCGTCGGTAAGCACATCGTTCAGAATCTGTGCGATCTTATGTATCCCGGTTTCCGCTCCCTGACCGACATGGCTGCCCGGATGAAAATTATAATAATTCCCCGGCGTATATTCCATTCTTTTCAGATCGTCGGCCATCGTCTCCCTGGCAAATTCCCGGAGATTCTCTTTGGCGGCGCAGGCGTTCAGCGTATACGGCGCATGAGCAACGATCCTGCCGAAGTGATGCTCTCCTGCCAGCGCAAGAAATTTCTCTATATCTTTCTCATTGATCTCCTTAGCCTTCCCGCCTCTGGGATTTCTCGTAAAAAAAGCAAAGGTGTTCCCGCCGTTGGCGATCATCTGACGGGCCATGTTTTCATATCCTTTGGAAGAAGTCGTATGATTTCCAATGTACAGCATTTCTTTCTCTCCCTTTCATTTTATTTTTTTAGCGTCAGCCTATTGTATCAGACTTCCGGCAATATTACCAGATTCCCGGACGACATTTTTCGCCATTGTCCATTGACGGAAGTTTATGAACTCACTATACTGGATTTATAATAGTGCCGGGGCGGAGTGTCGGAAACCACTTGATCCTGGCAAAAAATACAGTAACTGACAGGGGGCATTTATGAACGAAGCACATAAGAAAAACGGAGTCAGAAGAGCTCAGAAAAGTAAACCCGCAAGTCCGCTGAAAAACACAGGGCAGACCAGAAACACTCACAAAAAAAACATATACAAAAAATCCCGTTATTACCGGGACCGCCGCAAAAAAATAATCGCCGCTCTTGGCATCGCCGGCGCGGTTCTCCTGCTTCTCGTAATTATCTTTGGCGCCCGGGCATGCAGCCAGACAAAAAGCAGCTCTGCCGCCTCTGACGGGCAGAACACACAGGCCGGAACAGAGAACGGCCGGGAAAGCGCCGTATCCAAAAAAGGAAAAGCCAAAGATGACGGTTCCGAGCCGCAGGACGAAACCGGCGGCGGACAGTCCGGGGAGACTTCCTCCCTTCCTGCGGAACCCGTTTCTCTAACGGTCAGCGTGGTTGGCGACTGCACTCTCGGCACTGACGAGAATTTCGACTACGACACCAGTCTGAACGCTTATTACGAAAGCTACGGTGCGGACTATTTCTTTTCCAACGTAAAAAGCATTTTCTCCGCAGACGATCTTACCATTGCCAATTTCGAGGGAACCCTCACCTACTCGGAGGAAAGGGAGGATAAACAGTTCGCATTCAAAGCTCCCCCTGAA
>DWXL01000059.1 GCA_019119235.1 Candidatus Blautia excrementigallinarum
CTTAAATGTGGTGCTCTTTCCCGCCCCGTTGGCTCCGATCAGTCCGGTAACGCAGTCCTCCCGGACAGTCAGAGAACAGTCAAGCTGAAAATCTTTATATGTTTTCTTTACATGATTTAATTCCGCCAGCATCTTCTACTCCTCCATGATAAGCTGAAACAGTTCACGGATCTCCTCGTCTGTCAGGCCGCCGCAGCGGGCCTTCCGCACCGCCTGTTCCAGATCTTTTTCCAGTTCTTTTCTTCTCTCTTCCATCAGGAGTCCCTGGTTCGCCTGGGCGATGAAGCTGCCTTTGCCGTGGACTGTGACCACCAGGCCCTCTTCCTCCAGATAATCGTACGCCTTCTTTACCGTCAGGGCGCTGATCTTCAGTTCTCTGGCAAGAGTCCTCACCGAGGGAAGCGCTTCTCCCGCGGGAAGACTGCCGCTGATGACTTCCGCCTTGATCTGGGATACAATCTGCTCATATATGGGATCCATGGAAGAATGATTGATGATGATATGCATATCCATCCCTCCTGTTGCTAACAGTATATAACAGTGTGCAACTGTTGTCAAGTGTTATATACTGTTTATTAAAATAAAAATGTTGGAATAAAATACCGGCAGAGAGGCTGCACAAAGAATGCAGTCTTTCTGCCGGCGTTTACCGGTTCTCTGATAATATATATCCCGGTCAAAGATACAGCCGTATCTCAATATCGCGGTTCTCTTGGACCATTTTTCAGATACACATGCTTTATATAATGAAGCAGTTTTCTTTCTCCATGATCGTTCAGGATCCGGAGAAGAGCTTCCAGTTCTTTTTTGGTCCGTGGATGGATAAACCACAGCTTCTCTTTGCTTTTCAGGTAATATTCCAGCGGCTGGCTGGCTGTGTAGGCGTCTCCCAGATAATTCCGGGACGCGCTGATCCTGTCCATCACCATCTCCGCCACATATTTCCGGGGCATCTGCGCCCCCATGATCACATGCTCTCCATCGAGAGAGTAATCTACCCAGTGTTCAAAATGATGTTTGTTCCTGCCCTTGTGGTGAAGCCATGATGTAGATACGCCGATATCTTCTCTCTCGGCGTTATTGGGGCTTCTTGTCCCCTGATAATACCGACAACCCACCAAAAATTCCGCGGGAGAATACTTCGACAGGTCATGAAGAAGCCCCTGTTTATACAGCCCGATGCGGAAACAGTATTTCATCACCAGCAGTTTATGTTTTGTGATCGTCCTGAAATGCAGCCACGGATGCACCGCCTATTCCTCCTTTTTTCTCCCCGCCAGAACAACAATGGAACGGGGACTAATCTCTATCCCTTTCTGATATTCTTCCTCTCGCTCATAAAACCAGCTCTCTTCCTCCGCCTCGGCTGTGTCCGCCAGTTTTTTCCAGATCATGCCTTCCGGCAGATTGGGAAGGGCCACCGTTCTGTTCTCCCAATGGAAATTATACGCCACATAAAGAAAATCGTCCGCAGTCCCGTCCGGTTTCTCTCCGTATGCGCCGCAGTACATCACGCCCATAAGACGGCAGGTATTTTCTTCGTTAAGATACCAGGCTCTCTCTCCGTGGAAAGAAATATCCGGGAAGCCTTTCGCCAGATAATCCACGCCCTCCGGCTCCCGTTCCATATGAAACACCGGATGTTCTCTGCGGAAGGTGATCGCTTCCCTGACAAACTTCTGGAGTTTCTCGTTCTTCTTATATGCCTTCCAGTCAATCCAGCCTTCGGGATTATCCTGACACCAGGCGTTGTTATTGCCGTTCTGGGAGTTAGCGAATTCATCACCGCCGTAAATCATCGGCGTACCCTGAGACAGAAGAAGCATCAGGAAAGCGTTCCTCATCTGCTGGTCTCTCAGCCGGCGCACGGCAAGCTTCCTGCTTGGTCCTTCCACGCCGCAGTTCCAGGAGTAATTGTACTCGCTTCCGTCCCTGTTGTCCTCCCCGTTCTTCTCATTATGGCGGTAATTATAGGATACCGTGTCAAACAGGGTAAAACCGTCCTGAGACGCCATATAATTGATGCATTTATCCGAATGGCGGATATGATATTCCGCCGCAGAGATCATTCCCTCGTCACTTTTAAGGAAGCGGCGCATGTCCTGCAGGAATCCGGGCTGGTATTCCGCAGTCATACCGTCGTCCTCCATCCTTGCGGGCAGATGAAGGAACATTTTCTTGGTTCCGTAGAGAAGATGATCCTCCGCCAGAAGTTCAGCCGGCACACCGTCTCCCACAAAATGGAAACCATCCACATGATAGTAGGATTTCCAGAAACAGACCGCTTTCAGAGCCAGCAGAGGACTGATTCCCGCCGGATAATAGAATTCCATAATACACTCTATTCCAGCTTTATGAAGCGCTTTGACAAAATCACGGAATTCATTCTCCGGATTGCCGGAAGAACAGTATGCCCTCTTGGGCGCAAAGTAAAATCCCGGTACATATCCCCAGTAATTGACTCTGTCAGAATCAGTTCTGTCAGTGATCATCCCCTGCGTCTCATCCGCCGGAGCGACTTCCGGGAATTCGTAGGCCGGCATCAGTTCCACTCCGGTGATCCCCAGCTCCTTCCAGTAGGGGATCATTCTCATAAGCCCTGAAAAAGTACCTCTTTCTTTTGCGGAACACTTATACTGTTTCGTATAGCCTCTCACATGAACTTTGTAAAGGATCATGTCTCTGTAGGATACAGC
This sequence comes from Candidatus Blautia excrementigallinarum, assembly GCA_019119235.1. GTDB lineage: Bacteria > Bacillota > Clostridia > Lachnospirales > Lachnospiraceae > Blautia_A > Blautia_A excrementigallinarum. The sequence continues at coordinate 2,697 of DWXL01000059.1, forward strand.
CGGTGAAACATCTCCCTCCCAGTCATATTCCTCTTCCGGAAGGAACGTGCAACGCACTTTATGTTCCCTGGCGTCCACAGCCGCTCCGAAACGCTCCCTTCCCCTGATCCCATAGGCGTAGGGATCCTGGACTATCTTCCCGCCGATACGGAAATTATATTCAAAATTTGCTCTGTTCAGTCCTTTGACCAGCAGCGCGCAGATCTTGCCGGTACGGCATTCTTCGGTAAACGGGATCTCCTTCCAGGGTACTGAAGAACCTTTTCGGTACAGTACCAGGGACGCTTCCTGTCCGCAGGGTATCTCCGCCGCGAAATTCAGCCCTTCGGCAATTTTATTTGCGCCAAGCAGAGACGGGTATCCTTTGCTGACACTTAACCTGTTCTGTCTTTCCATAACCTGTTCTCCTTTTCCACTCTTCTTCCTGTTTCTCATTCTGCCGCAAACCGGATATCAAGTTCTACCGGACAGTGGTCAGACCCCATAATCTCTGTGTGAATGGCTGCATTCTCAAGTTTATCCTTCAGAGAAGGCGAAACAATAAAATAGTCGATCCTCCATCCCGCATTCTTCTCTCTTGCCCGGAACCGATATGACCACCAGGAATAGATTCCCTCTTTATCCGGGTAAAAATAACGGAAGGTATCTATAAATCCGCTTTCCAGCACTCTGGTAAAGCATGCTCTCTCCTCGTCTGTGAATCCCGCGTTTTTTCTGTTTGTTTTGGGATTTTTCAGATCAATCTCCTGATGGGCGACATTCAGATCCCCGCAGCAGATCACAGGTTTCTTCTCCTGAAGCCTGAGAAGATACGCAAGAAAATCACGTTCCCATTCCATACGGTAGGAAAGCCGTTTCAGTTCCGACTGGGAATTCGGGGTATATACGGTAACCATATAAAAATCCTCGAATTCCAGCGTGATCACACGCCCCTCTTTATCATGTTCCTCTATCCCAATGCCTCTTGTCACTGACAGAGGTTCTTTTTTCGTAAATACGGCGGTCCCGGAATATCCTCGTCTGTTGGCGTAATTCCAGTACTGATGGTATCCGGGAAGATCAAGCTTTACCTGTCCTTCCTGACATTTCGTTTCCTGGATGCAGAAGATATCTGCGTCCAGTCTGCCAAAACTTTCCTCGAATCCTTTTGTCAGGCATGCCCTGATACCGTTTACATTCCATGAGATTAATTTCACTGTATGCCTCCTTCGCAGCCCCGGCAGCGCCGGCGCTGTTCTTTCCTGCTTTCCATTATAGCATTTTCCCCTGATATAGCAAACAACTTTTTAGTTCCGGCAAACATAAAACAACACAGATGCACATTGAAATCCCTTTCCGTATCTGTTAAAATAAAATCTGCGGATCATCCCGGGCGGCCGGCTTTCGGCTCTTCGGGAAACGCAAATCCACAATTAAATCAGAGAGGATCAGATAAATGAGCGAAGAATTCAACAACGCATCCTGCAGCCCTGCCGACTGCGCGTCCTGCACCTCTTCCTGCAGTTCCCGGGTGGATGAGAGCCATAATACAATTTCTCTCACACTGGAAGACGATACAGAGGTGGAATGCGCCATTCTTACGATCTTTCCTGTAGGCGAGAAGGAATATATCGCCCTTCTTCCGCTGGATGAGAACGGCCAGAACCACGACGGGGAAGTATATCTCTATGTATTTTCAAGGACGGAAAGCGGAGATCCCATGCTTTCCAATATTGAAGACGACGCTGAATATGACGCAGCCGCCGGCGCCTTCAATACCATCGTGGAAAACGCAAAAAAAGCAGAAGAAAACGGACAGATCCCGGAATGATCCGGGGTCTTTTCTTCTGCCTTTCACTTTCTTATGATTGATCTGTTTTATATCTGCGTTCTTTTACGCCGCCGTTATTTCGCCGCTGTCGTGCTTCCGAAACCGCCGTTGCGCACCGCAGTGGCGTCGTCGTCCACAGTGATCCCGTATTCTACGAAAATCCCCTGCATAAAACCTGTTCCCGCCTTAAGCTCAACAGTCTTATTTTCTCTGCTGTCATTGGTCAGTTTGGCAAAAATATGGCCTTCATTGTCAGAATAAAAATAATCACTGTCAATAATCCCCACGGTATTGTTCATCTGCAGGCGGTATTTGAAACCAAGTCCGCTTCTGGGGTAACATTTCAGCACCCATTCCTCCTGCATCTCCACTCTGATCCCTGTAGGAATGGTTACGGATTCTCCAGGAGCCAGTGTGAAATCCGACGGCGTAAAGAAATCATAACCCGCGCTTCCGGCTGTCGCACGTCTGGGAAGAACGATCTCTTCATAAATTCTGTGAATCTCTGCTTCCGGAGTTTCCGGAAATTTATCTTTCCAGTCTTCCAGGAAACGGTTTTCGCTGACTTTATGAAATCTGGCAATTCTTTTCATGTTTACCTCCTTAAAAAAGCGGCGGCTTCGGGAAAACGCTCCCTCTTGCCGCCGTTTCACACAAGTTTGTCAGTCTGCGTGAAGAACGATCTGTCCCTCTCTGAGTGTTGCGGGCACGTCGATCACACGCTGATTGGAAGAACCTCTCCACTTCAGTGTGAGATCTTTTTTGTCCACCTGAAACTCTCCGTCCACACAGACGTCAAGATAATTGACGATTTCCTCGCACTGAATCTCCTCCCACAGAGAACCTGTGTACAGCCAGATGGTCTTCCGGGGATACTTCTCCCGGATCTTCCTTGCAAGGGCCGTCACAGCCGTGATATTGGCAGGATGCAGGGGATCTCCGCCTGAAAAGGTGATCCCGCTGACATAATCCTTATCCAGTTCAGAAAAAATCTCTGCTTCTTCAGCTTCGGTGAACGGCAGTCCCCCGTTGGGATCCCAGGTAACCGGATTCTGACAGTCTTTGCAGCAGTGACTGCATCCGGCTGTCCAGAGAACTACTCTCAGGCCGTCGCCGTTAAGCATATCATCTTTGGTGATATTATGGTATCTCATAATTTATTCTTCTTCCGGAACATCCTTGATGCTGAAGCTTACGCGTCCCATCTTGTCCTTGCCAAGGCAGACTACCTTAACCTTGTCGCCAAGGCTTAACACGTCTTCTACCTTGTTGATCCTGTTCTTGGCGATCTTGGAAATGTGGACCATTCCCTCCTTGCCAGGAGCAAACTCAAGAAAAGCGCCGAAATCTTTGATGCTGACAACAGTTCCCGTAAGGATCTGTCCTTCTTCAAAATCAGACGCAATGATCTCGATCATGTGCGCAGCCTCATCCATCATTCTCTGATCTACGCCGCAGATGGAAACAGAACCTTCATCACTGATATCGATCTGTACTCCTGTACGCTCGATAATGGTATTGATTGTCTTCCCTCTCTGGCCGACAACATCGCCGATCTTCTGCGGATCGATCTGTACCTGGATGATCTTGGGAGCATATTTATTCACGTGTTCACGCGGCGCGGGGATACACTTCTCCATTACTTCTGTAAGGATGTATTCTCTCGCCTCTTTCGTTCTGCGGATAGCTTCCTCCACGATCTGTCTTGTCAGTCCGTGGATCTTGATATCCATCTGGATCGCGGTGATACCGTCGTGTGTTCCGGCAACCTTGAAGTCCATATCTCCGAAGAAGTCCTCAAGACCCTGGATATCAGTGAGAACGATATAGTCGTCGTCTGTCTCTCCTGTCACCAGACCGCAGGAAATACCTGCAACAGGCTTGCGGATGGGAACGCCCGCCGCCATAAGGGACATGGTGGAAGCACAGATACTTGCCTGAGACGTGGAACCGTTGGATTCAAATGTCTCAGACACGGTACGGATGGCGTAGGGAAAATCCTCTGCGGAGGGAAGCACAGGAACAAGTGCTCTCTCGGCAAGGGCTCCGTGGCCGATCTCACGGCGTCCCGGTCCTCTGGAAGGCTTCGTCTCGCCTACAGAATAGGACGGGAAATTATAGTGATGCATATATCTCTTGGAAGTCTCGAACTCGTCCAGTCCGTCCAGTCTCTGCGCGTCGGAAAGCGGCGCCAGGGTGGTTACCGTACAAATCTGTGTCTGTCCTCTGGTGAACATGGCGGAACCGTGAACTCTGGGGATGATGTCGACTTCGGCGGCCAGCGGACGGATCTCCGTGATCTGGCGACCGTCGGGACGCTTGTGATCTTTCAGAATCATCTTGCGGACGGTCTTCTTCTGATACTGATATACAGCTTCGCCCAGAACCTCCAGCCAGTCTTCGTGATCAGCCAGCGCCTCTTCCAGCTTCGCTGTCACCTGACGGATGTTCTCTTCTCTTGTCTGCTTGTCATCGCTGAATACGGCGATTTCCATCTCTTCAGGAGGAACGATCTTTTTGATCTCCTCGAAGAGTTCTTCCGGCACCGCGCAGGAAGCGTAGGTGTGCTTCTCTTTGCCGCATTCCGCAACGATCTTGTCGATGAAGGCGATAATCTCCTGGTTCACTTCATGAGCCTTGTAGATTGCCTCGATCATCTTGTCTTCCGGAACCTCGTTGGCGCCGGCCTCGATCATGATGACTTTTTCTCTTGTGGAAGCAACTGTCAGCTGCAGATCGGAGATCTCCTTCTGGGCCAGAGACGGGTTGATGACAAATTCACCGTCAATGAGACCTACCTGCGTGCTTGCGCAGGGACCGTCGAAGGGGATATCGGAAATGCAGGTGGCAATGGAGGAACCCAGCATAGCCGGAATCTCCGGATTGCACTCCGGATCCACTGACATTACCATATTTACAAGCGTGACATCGTTTCTGTAATCTTTCGGAAACAGAGGACGCATGGGGCGGTCGATCACACGGGAGGTAAGGATGGCGTGCTCGCTGGCCTTGCCTTCACGTTTGTTGAATCCGCCGGGGATCTTGCCCACTGCGTACATCTTCTCTTCATATTCCACGCTTAGCGGGAAGAAATCAATTCCCTCTCTTGGCTCCTTGGAAGCCGTAGCGGTGGAAAGTACGGTGGTATCACCGTAATGCATAAGTGCCGCTCCGTTAGCCTGCTTTGCAACACGGCCAATATCTACGGTCAGTGTTCTCCCCGCAAGCTCCATAGAATAACTTTTGTACATGTTTTTTCTCCTTTAAAAATGGGGCGGATGGTAATCCGCCCCTTCCGCATACTAATTATTTTCTTAAACCTAATTTTTCAATCAGTGCACGGTATCTTTCGATGTCTGTCTTTTTCAGGTAAGCCAGAAGTCCACGTCTCTGACCAACCATCTTAAGAAGACCTCTTCTGGAATGATGATCTTTGTGATGTGTCTGCAGGTGCTCGGTAAGCTCCTGGATTCTTGCTGTAAGAACTGCAACCTGTACCTCCGGTGAACCTGTGTCGCCTTCAGTTCTTGCATATTCCTTCATGATAGCCTGTTTCTTCTCTTTTGAAATCATTATGATTTCCTCCTTTTATTATAATTTTAATGAAAGGGATCATCCCCTCCATGTAACCGCCTCGCATTAAGAAACGGTTGGAGATTCCAATCTCTGAATGCGGGCTGATTTTCACCTCAGATAGTATAGCACAAAAGATATTGCCTGTAAATAATTATTTAATCTATCTTGAAAAAATCTCTACCTTTTCCGATGTCTTTCGAAATCTGGGCTTTCAAAGCCTCAAAAGAAGGGAATTTATGCTCCGGTCTGAGAAATTTTTTAAACTGCACCGTACAGTTCCGGCCATAGAGATTTTTTTCACAGTTAAACAGATACGTCTCCACACCGACAAAATTTTCGCCTACCGTGGGCTTATATCCCACATTGGTGATTCCCGGATATACTTCCGCGCCAAAACTTGACACGGTAATATAAACTCCGTTGGGAGGCATCAGTTTCTCCGGCGGCGGAATGATATTCGCCGTAGGGAAAAAAGTCCTGTGTCCCATACCTCTTCCATGTTCCACAGTACCCGAGACATAAAAATCACAGCCCAGAAGACCGGCTGTCTTTTCCATATGGCCGCTGTTCAGTTCCTCTCTGATATAGGTGCTGCTGATCTTTCTGCCTCCGTCCATTTCTTTGGAAAGGACTTCTGTAACGAATCCGTATTTTTCTCCGTTCTTTTCCAGGATATCCGGCGTTCCTTTTCTCTCGTAGCCAAACCGGAAATCCTCTCCCACAGCCATATACGATGCATGAAGGGATCCTACCAGAATCTGTTTTATGAAATTTTCGGCTTTCATATGTTTCAGACGTCCGTCCAGCGGACATTCAAGAAGCACATCCACACCAAGTCTTTCCAGCAGGTCTCTTCTTTCCGCCTTTGTAAGGATCATTTTCCGGTCCGAAACAAAAGCAAGCACTACCGCCGCTGCCCCGGTTTCTTCTTTTTGCTCCAGGATCCTCCGTATCAGCTTTCTGTGTCCCCGGTGTATCCCGTCAAATTTCCCCATAGTGACCGCACTGTGTGCAAGTCTGGGAAACTGACCGTCGCTTATCGTCAAATATTCCATAACTTCACTGTGATCTCCTTGTCATAAGAACATTTTTACAGGACAGTATCTTCCCTCGTCAGGATTCCACAGATAAAGTCCGATAAACGCTCCGCTGCTGGTGCACATCCGGACCCATCCCGTATGATATTCTTTCTCAAACATATCGCCGTCCAGCGGATTTCCGTTCAGAAGAAGCCTGTCCATCTCGCAGGAACATAAAAGAACGGGATATTCTTCAAGAACATCCCCGATTTTCATCACATATCTGTCCAGATCTCCCTGTTCCTGATGTTCCCGGATCTCTTCCAGCGTAAGACTGTCTTCCAGCCGGAACTGTCCGGAGCGGGTCCGTACAAGTTCTTCCATGCATGCTCCACAGCCCAGCTTCTTTCCGATATCATAACAGAGAGTCCGGATATAGGTTCCTCTGCTGCAGGTAACAGAAATCTTCACCAGCGGAAGCTTCATATCCTGAATCTCTATATTATGAAAAAACACTGTCCTGGGTTTGCGTTCTACGGTCTTTCCTTCCCGCGCAATCTCGTATAATTTCCGTCCGTTTACTTTCAGTGCGGAATACATGGGCGGGATCTGCTGCTGTTCTCCCAGAAAGGAAGAGACGGCAGCCCTTACCTGTTCTTCTGTAACACTGACCGGAAGTTCCTTAAGGACTGTTCCGGTCATGTCCTGCGTATCGGTTTCCAGTCCCAGGTGCAGAACCGCCTCATATGTTTTATCCTTATCGGTAAGGAATTCCGCCAGTTTTGTGGCTTTCCCGAGAACCACCGGCAAAACACCCTCTGCGTCGGGATCAAGAGTTCCCGTATGCCCGATCTTTTTCATGTGGAGGATTCCTCTCAGCTTTGCCACCACATCATGAGATGTATAACCTTTTTCTTTTCTGACTGCTATGATACCGTCCATCATTCGTCCCGTTCCGCCCCCAGCTGGCGCTCAATCTGTTCTGAAACATTATTGATAACATCATACATGGAACCGTGAAGGTCGCAACCGGCAGCCCGCACATGCCCGCCGCCGCCGAAATAGACAGCCACTTTACTGACATCCACTTTTCCGTTGGATCTCAGAGAAACTTTGAATGTCTGCGTTTCCGTCTCATAAAGGAACATTGCCACTTCCACGCCCTTCGTCAGACGGAGCTGGCTTACGATCCCGTCCAGATCTTTTCCGTCTACTCCGTAAAAATCCATATCCTTTCTGCGCAGATAACCGATAATACACTGTCCGTCCTGGATCATGATACTCTCGGCAAGCACACGGCCCATTACCTGATTCTGGATATAGGTTTTTTCATAGAATGACCTGTCAATGATACGGTTAAAATCAAATCCAGTCTTCATCAATTCGCCGGCAATCTGCATGGTCTCCGGAGTTGTGGAGGAATACTGGAATACGCCGGTATCATGGATCATTCCCGTATAAAGGGCTGTCGCGACAGATCTGTCGATCTTATCTCTGTCAAGGAGTCCATACAGCACTTCGCAGCAGGAACTGATATCTCCCTTTACATGATTTACATCTGCGAATCCGGTATTACTTACATGATGATCGATGCAGGCTGTTCTCTTCGCAGTTTCAAAATATTCTCCGGCCACGGCCAGACGGTTCAAAGCACTGACGTCGCAGGTGACAAACAGGTCAAAGATCCTGCTGCCGTCAGGCTCAGTTATGATCTCATCCATCCTGTCGATATGAGAAAATACAGGTCTGGGATTTTCCAGATAAACTCTCACATCTATCTCAGGATAATATAATTTAATATACAGGTACAATGCCATACAGGTCCCCACGCAGTCACCGTCCGGCCTTATATGGCCGGCGATGCCCATGGTCTTTACTCCTGTCAGTATCTCTGAAATATGCTCCATATCAATCCTCTTCTTCCGGCCCCCTGGCGGAGGCGTCTTTTCTGGCAACATCATCGATCAGCTTTGACATATTTACGCCATATTCTATAGATTCGTCCAGAATGAACCGGATTTCCGGCGTATTCCTCAGATTCAGATTCTTCGCCAGAAGCCTGCGGATATATCCTTCGGCGCTGTTCAGTCCGTCCATAGTGGCTTTCTTTGCTTCCCCGCTGCCCAGAACGCTGATGTAGGCTCTGCAGGTCTTGAGATCAGGCGCCACTTCCACCGCCGTGACAGAGGTCATGGGATGGATCCGGGGATCCTTGATCTCGCCGCGGATCAATGTGCTGAGTTCTTTCTGAACTTCTCCGTTGATCCTTGTATTCTTGATACTGTTTTTTCTCATTCAGATCCACTCCTATCTTGGCACTTCCACCATGATATAGGCTTCAATCTGGTCTTCCTCCTTGACATCATTGAATCCTTCAAAGACAAGACCGCATTCATAGCCCGCCTTAACTTCTTTCACATCATCTTTGAATCGCTTCAGAGACGCCAGCTCGCCCTCGAAGATCTGCTCGCCTTCTCTGGTAATACGAACCTTGCAGTTTCTCTGGAAGATTCCGTCAAGCACATAGCTTCCGGCAATGGTTCCAACACCGGACGCCTTGAAGGTCTGGCGCACTTCCGCATGGCCGATAACTTTCTCCTCATATACAGGATCCAGCATACCCTTCATAGCGGCTTCCACATCCTCGATGGCCTGATAGATCACTCTGTACAGCCGGAGGTCTACGCCCTCCTGCTCCGCAAGCTGCTTCGCCATTGCGTCCGGACGGACATTAAATCCAATGATAATGGCGTTGGATGTAGACGCAAGAGAAACGTCGGATTCATTTACCGCGCCCACGCCGCCATGGATCACACGGACTACGACTTCATCGTTGGAAAGTTTCACAAGGCTCTGTTTAACCGCTTCCACAGATCCCTGTACGTCCGCCTTGACAATGATCGGAAGTTCCTTGAGATCACTCGCCTGGATCTGATCGAAAAGATTATCCAGAGAAAGTTTGCCCTTGGTCTCTTCCAGAAGACGGTTCTTGTTCTCAGAAACAAAGGCAGCAGCGAAGTTCTTCGCTTCCTTGTCGCTTGCGAAGGACATCAGGATCTCTCCTGCGTTGGGCACGTCTCCAAGGCCAAGGATCTCCACAGGTGTGGACGGTCCTGCTTCTTTTACTCTGCGTCCCTTATCGTCCATCATGGCGCGGACCTTGCCGCTGCATGCGCCTGCCGCGATAAAGTCGCCCACATGAAGGGTTCCTTTCTGTACAAGAATAGTTGCCACGGGACCCTTGCCCTTATCAAGCTGCGCCTCGATCACAAGACCTCTGGCTGCTCTGTTGGGGTTGGCTTTCAGCTCTGCCACTTCCGCTGTAAGAAGGATCATCTCAAGGAGATTGTTGATGCCCTCGCCTGTATGGGCTGAAACAGGCACGCAGACAGTACTTCCGCCCCAGTCCTCAGGGATCAGTTCATATTCAGAAAGTTCCTGTTTTACTCTTTCGATATTGGCGCTTGGTTTATCAACCTTATTGATAGCCACGATAATCTCAACCCCCGCCGCTTTGGCGTGGCTGATAGCTTCTACTGTCTGAGGCATTACGCCGTCGTCCGCCGCCACGACAAGTACGGCAATATCCGTAGCGTCGGCTCCACGCATACGCATTGCGGTAAACGCCTCGTGTCCGGGCGTATCCAGGAAAGTGATCTTCTGTCCGTTGATCTCCACCACATATGCGCCGATATGCTGGGTAATACCGCCGGCTTCCCCTCTTGTCACATTGGTATGACGGATCGCGTCAAGAAGAGAGGTCTTACCGTGATCGACATGCCCCATAACACAGACTACAGGCGGTCTGGGAACCATGTCGGCCTCGTCCTCTTCCTCCTCTTTCAGGAGTTCTCCGATCACATCCACCTTCTCTTCCGGTTCTGCGATAATGTCATATTCGAGAGCGATCTCCTGAGCTTTCTCAAAGTCGATCTCCTGGTTCACCGTTACCATGATGCCCTGCATGAACAGTTTCTTCACGATCACTGAGGGCTGCATTTTCATGGCGTCAGCCAGTTCCCGGATGGTAAGCTTCTCGGGAAGAGTAATTTCCTTAACCTCCGGTTTCTTCTCTTCCTGCTTCGGCTGGGGCGCCGGCTTCTGGAGAGCCTTCGGAAGTCTGGACATAGTCCTGCGGCCTCCCTGGTTCGGTCTGTGACCGCCGCCTGCCATCTTGTCGAAATCTTTCTTTTTATTTTTATTCTCTCTGTCGCGCTCTCTTTTACTGTCCTTGGAAGTTTTTGTAAGTTCTGGTGTAAATACAGCCTCGTTATCGCCTCGTCTTCCGCCCTGGCGCTGTCCGCTCCTTGAGCCGCTGAATTTACCGTCGTTTCTTCCTACCGGTCTTCCCTGAGCGCCCTGAGAGCGCCCCTGACCTCTGCCAGTCTGTCTGGCAGTGCCTTCGCCTGTTCTGGAAGAACGGCTATCCGCAGGTTTCTGGGCGCGTCCGCCTTGCTGCGCGGTTCCTCTCTCGCCCTGTTTTCTGTCGCCGCTTCTGAAGTCGCGGGATCTTTCCCTTCCGTCTCTGTTCTCTCTTGCAGGACGACCCTGTGCCTTGGATTCACCGGACTGAGTTTTCGTCTGAACAGATTTTTCCGCAGTCTGTGCCGGGGCCGCGGTCTGAGAAACTTTTACTTCCGCAGCCTTAACGTCTGCTGTTTTTGTCTCGGAAACTTTTGCCTGTTCCACAGGTTTCTTTACCGGCTGCTCAACCGGTTTTTTTACGGCTTCCGCCGGTTTTCTTGCAGCTGTATCCGCTGGTCTCTTCGCCCCCTGGGGACGCGCAGGTCTTGCTCCTGCCGGACGTTTGTCTCCTGCCGGACGTTTCGGTCTGTTTTTACCGCCGTCGCTGGCGTTCTGCGCATGGTATACGCGGATTATATTTTTTTTCTTTTTGGGAGCCTCTGCTTTTTCTGTATCTGGCTTCGATGTTACCACTTTTTCTTCTGTTCTGGAATTTTCCACTTTGGCGATCTGCTCCTTTCCCATCTGTGAAAATTTTTCTTTTATCATTCTGATATGGGATTCCTCAAGACGGCTCATATGGCTCTTGACGTCAACCCCGTTTGCCTTTAATGCTTCTATGACTTCTCTGTTTGGCCTTCCCAGCTCTTTTGCCAGTTCATGCACTCTGATTCCTGCCATGGATCCTCCTCCTTCATGTCAATGATCGCTCAAGTTCCTTAATCATTGCTTTCGCAAAGTTTTCATCCTGTACGGCAAGACTGGCGCGGAACTGCTTTCCGCAGAACCTGCCCAGCGCTTCCTTATCGGCAAGGAAGTATACCGGCACTTCGTAAAAGTCACACATATTCCGGAATTTCTTTTTGGTATTCTCTGACGCGTCTCCTGCAACGAATACCAGAAATGCCTTTCCGGTCTTCACGGACTTCTCAGTTGAGAATTCGCCGCTGGCGATTCTACCTGCTTTCGATGCGAGTCCGATCAGCGATAATACTTTATTACTGGCATTTCTCAATATTTTCTAACTCCTTTTTCAGTTCCTCATAGACCTCATCCGGAACAGCGGTCTTCAGAGATCTTTCGATCCCGTGATTCTTCACCGCTTTTTCAAAGCAGTCCATGGAAACGCAGAGATAAGCTCCGCGTCCGTTTTTCCTTCCGGTCGTATCCAGAGTGATCTCGTTCTCCGGAGTCTTAAGGATTCTCATCATTTCTTTTTTATTTTTCATTTCCCTGCAGCCGGTACACTGGCGCATGGGAATCTTATTTTTCGTCTTCATATTCTGCCGCATCTTCCTCCTCTGATGCGTTTTCCGGCTCATAGTAATCAGACTCTTCGTCGGAAGCTTCGGGATAAGCTTCATCATACTGCTCATCCTCGTACTCTCCTTCATACTCTTCGTCTTCATACTCATCGTAATACTCGTCGTCCTCGTATTCATAGAGTTCTCCGGATTCTCTTGCCTGTGTCTCGCTCTTGATGTCGATCTTGAATCCTGTCAGGCGGGCTGCAAGGCGGGCGTTCTGTCCTTCTTTACCGATGGCCAGAGAAAGCTGATAATCCGGTACTACAACCAGGGCAGTTTTCTCATCAGGATCGGCCATGACGGCGATAACCTTCGCCGGGCTCAGAGCATTCTCAATAAGGATCGCCGGGTTCTCATCCCAGTTGATGATATCGATCTTCTCGCCCCGGAGCTCGGATACAATGGCGTTTACTCTCGCGCCGTTCATTCCCACGCAGGCTCCTACCGGATCCACATCCGGATCATTGCTCCATACGGCGATCTTCGTTCTGGAACCGGCTTCTCTTGCAATACTTCTGATCTCTACCGTTCCGTCTCTTACTTCAGCCACCTCGGATTCAAAAAGTCGTTTCACAAGTCCGGGATGTGTTCTGGAAAGGAGGATACGGGGACCTTTGGGAGTATCTTTCACCTCAAGGATATAAACCTTGATCCTCTCGGTAGGCTTGAATTCCTCGCCCTTTACCTGCTCGTTCTCACTGAGGATACCGTCGGCTCTTCCCAGGTTGATGCTGATATTCCTTCCCATCACCCTCTGTACGATACCGGTGACAACCTCTTTCTCCTTACCGTAATACTGATCGTAGAGAACCTTGCGCTCCTCCTCGCGGATCTTCTGCAGGATCACGTTTTTGGCGTTCTGCGTAGCGATACGGCCGAACTCCTTCGACTGGATCTGCACCTTCACGATATCGCCGGGTTCCGCGTTGGTATTGATCTTACGGGCTTCTTCAAGAGAAATCTCCAGAGCCGGATCCTCGACAAATTCTTTTACCTCACGGTCCGCCCAGACGCTGAAATCACATGTTTCCGGATCAATGGTAACATGTACGTTATCCGCCTTGCCGAAATGATTCTTGCAGGCCTGGATCAGTGACTGCTCAATAGCTCCCAGAAGCGTATCTTTACTGATGTTCTTTTCTTTTTCCAGCACATCCAGGGCTTCCATTAATTCTTTGTTCATTTTTTCTGTATTCCTCCTTAATGAGCTTATGCTCTGTTAAAATTCGATCATCAAACGGATAAGCGCAATCTCTTTTCTGTCAAATGTACGCAGGCTGCCATCCTCGTCAATGGTGACACTGTTATCATCATATGCCGTCAGCACACCGCTGAATTCCTTCTGTCTGTCGATCGGGCGATAGGTACGGATCTCCACTGCCTTTCCCATGCTTCTGGCAAAATCCTTATCTTTCTTCAGCGGTCTGTCAAGTCCCGGAGAACTGATCTCCATGATATAGCTGTCCTCGATAAAATCGTCCTCATCCAGCCTGTCGCTGAATTTACGGCTTACAGCTTCACAGTCATTCACAGTGATCCCTCCCGGCTTGTCGATATATCCCCTGAGATACCAGTTCCCGGCTTCCTTTACATATTCCACATCCACCAGTTCAAATCCTGCTTCCTCCACGATCGGGGCAAGCAGCGCCTCTGCTTTCTGCTCATATTCTTCCCGTCTGCTCATATTTCCCACCTGCCTTTCGTACATTCCCGGCTACATTGAAAAGAGTGGACCGAAGTCCACTCTTATGTTATCCGTTATCATGTTATGTTCATAATAGCACCATCCCGGCGGAAAAGCAAGGCTTTTTTCTAAATACGCGGTTTCACGCCTTTTGTGTCGCGTTTTGCCAGACGTATCTTATTCAGGGCGTAGGGCTTATCATGACAGGTAATGGTGTATTCCTGATGTCCGCCAAGGAGATAGGCGTGTTCCAGCCCGTCTTCTCCGGACAGTTTCATACCGCGCACGCCCACTGCTGTTTTCTTCATTACAGATATTTCTGTCTTCGGAAACCTCAGGAAATATCCGTCCCGGCTCTGGAGTACCACCTGCTCCATCTCCGCCGTGTCTCCCACGAAGATCAGACTGTCCCCTTCTGAAAGTTTCGTGGAGGCGATGGTCCTTTTGGAAACGTCAAACTCTGCGCCCTCCACCTGCTTACACATGGAGGTCCTGGTCACAAAGAGAAGCATACTCTCTCTGATCCTGCTCACCGGAGCCACGTAGAGCATCTGTTCGCTGGCGCTGTCATAATTACTCAGATTGTCCGCCGGAACCCCTTTATCCCGGAAACGGACCAGAGGGATATCCGCCGCCTTGATGGTGTGCATTCTGCCGGTATCTGTAAAGATACAGATCTTATCTGTATTCATACAGGTAAATACATACTTGTTCTCCTGGCAGGCCGCCTCTTTGTTTCTCTCAAAGGCGTTTTTGTCGATCAGCTTCATATATCCGAAACGGTCCATGAGGAAGCAGACTTCTGTCTCTTCCATCTTTTTCTCCTCATATACCGCTTCCTCCGCATTCTCAATGGAGGTGCGGCGTTTCGTTCCGTATTGTTTTTTAATGGAGTCCAGTTCACGAACGATCACCGCCGCCATGGATTCATAATGATCCAGGATATCTTTATAGGCGGCAATATTTTTCATGGTTTCCTGATATTCCGCCTCCAGCGCCTGGATCTCAAGACCGATCAGTTTATAAAGGCGCATGTCCAGAATGGCCGTTGCCTGGCGCTCCGTGAATTTCAGCTTTGCAGCTGCTTTCTCGCTTGCCTTACTCTTGAAACGGATCCCTTCCGTCACGCCGTTTACCAGACAGTTCTTCACCTGATCCCTGCTGCGGCTTCCTCTTAATATCTCTATGATCAGATCGATCACGTCGCAGGCTTTGATCAGGCCTTCCTGTACCTCCTGCTTCTCCGTTTCCCTGTCAAGAAGAGTGCTGTATTTCCTTGTGGTGATCTCAAACAGGAAATCCACATGATACTCGATGATCTGTTTCAGATTCAGCGTCTCCGGCCTTCCGTCTGCCACGGCAAGCATATTGACGCCGAACGTATCCTCCAGTCTTGTCTTCTTGTAAAGCATGTTGGTGAGGTTTTCCACGTCCGTGTCGCGTTTCAGCTCCAGGACGATGCGGATCCCTTCCTTGGAGGACTGATTGGAGATGTCCACAATGTCTGTGGTCTTTTTCGTCTCTACGAGGGAGGCCACATCGTTGAGGAACTTGCCGATATTCGCTCCCAGCATGGTATAGGGGATCTCCGTTATCACAAGCTGCAGCCTTCCGCCTTTTTGCTTCTCCGTCTGCACTCTTCCCCTGAGACGGATCTTCCCGCTGCCTGTCTCATAAATCTCTTTCAAGTCGTCTTTGTTCACCACGATCCCGCCTGTGGGGAAATCCGGCCCCTTCAGATAACGCATCAGGCCCCGTACGCTGATGCTGTTGTCTTTCATGTAGGCTTTCATGGCGTCGATGACTTCCCCCAGATTATGAGGGGGAATGCTGGTAGCCATACCTACCGCGATGCCGTCCGCGCCGTTTACCAGGATATTGGGGATTTTTACCGGAAGTACGGAAGGCTCTTTTTCTGTTTCGTCAAAATTCGGCACAAAGTCCACTACATTTTTATCAAGATCGGCCAGGAAAACCTCCTGGGTCAGTTTTTCCAGCCGGGCTTCCGTATATCGCATGGCCGCCGCTCCGTCTCCCTCTATGGAGCCGAAGTTTCCGTGACCGTCCACCAGCGTCTTTCCTTTTTTGAAATCCTGGGCCATTACCACAAGGGCCTCGTAAATGGAGCTGTCGCCGTGGGGGTGGTATTTACCCATGGTATCGCCCACGATACGGGCGCATTTTCGATACGGCCGGTCATATCGTATCCCCAGCTCATACATATCATACAGCGTTCTTCTCTGAACCGGCTTCAGTCCGTCCCGCACATCCGGAAGCGCTCTGGAAATAATAACGCTCATCGCATAATCAATATAAGATTTCTGCATGATCTCTGAATAATCTGCACGAATTACATTTTCCTGTTTTGTCTCCATAATCTGTTTCCCTCATATCCCGGCGGCCAGGTCTGTACAATACCAGATCTGTTCTTCATTTCCTGCTGAAAACAGCCGCCGCCTGTATTAAATATCCAGCTCCGCGTCCGCGGCGTGCTCGTAGATAAACGCTCTTCTGGGCGGGACGTCGCTTCCCATCAGAATTTCTGTGATGTCGGACGCCAGACGGGCGTCTTCGATCTCCACTCTTTTCATCCGTCTTGTCTCCGGATTCAGGGTCGTTTCCCAGAGCTGCTCCGCATCCATTTCCCCCAGGCCTTTATATCTCTGCAGGGTAAAGCTTCCCGGTTTGTGCTTCTTTCTGTATCTCTCAAGAGCCTTGTCGTCATAGAGATACTCTTCCGGTCCCTTTTTCGGCATAGCCTTATAAAGAGGCGGCATGGCGATGTATACATGTCCCTCTGTTATAAGCTCCGGCATAAACCGGTAGAACAAAGTCAGAAGCAGGGTGGAAATATGGGCGCCGTCCACGTCCGCGTCGGCCATGATCACGATCTTGTCATAGCGCAGTTTGGTGATGTCGAAATCGTTTCCATATCCCTCGGAAAACCCGCAGCCGAACGCATTGATCATAGTTTTGATCTCCGCGTTGGCAAGCACTTTGTCTATTGTGGCTTTTTCCACGTTAAGGATCTTCCCCCTGATGGGAAGGATTGCCTGGTAATTCCTGTCTCTGGCAGTCTTTGCGGAACCGCCTGCGGAATCTCCCTCTACAATGAAGATCTCGCACTGGGACGGATCTTTTTTCTCGCAGTTGGCCAGCTTACCGTTGGAATCAAAGGAATATTTCTGTTTTGTGAGAAGATTGGTCTTCGCCCGCTCTTCTGTCTTACGGATCTTCGCAGCCTTTTCCGCACAGGAAAGAATCGTTTTCAGCGTTTCAAGGTTGCGGTCGAAATAGAGGACAAGCTGTTCTCCCAGCACTTTGCTCACCGCCTTGGAAGCGTCCTGATTGTCAAGCTTTGTCTTGGTCTGTCCCTCAAACCTGGGCGCCGGGTGCTTCACAGACACAACTGCAGTCATGCCGTTGCGGATATCCGCGCCTGTAAAGTTGGCGTCCTTTTCCTTCAGCACGCCGATCTCACGGGCATAGGTGTTCATCACTGCCGTAAATGTGGTCTTAAAGCCGGTAAGGTGAGTACCTCCCTCCGCATTATAGATGTTATTGCAGAAGCCGAGGACATTTTCACGGAATTCATTGGTGAACTGGAAGGCTGCCTCCACCTGGATCCCCTCCGACTCGCCTTTCAGGCAGATGGGATCATGAAGGGCTTCCGCCTTTTTATTCAGATCTCTGATATATCCCACAATCCCGTCCGGTTCATGGTATTCTTCTGTCTCCGTAACTTCTCCCCGCCTGTCCTCAAACAGGATGGTAAGTTCCGGATTCAGGTACGCGGTCTCGTGAAGACGGCTTTTTACCTCTGTGGCTGAAAATCTTGTTTTTTCAAAAATCTCCGGATCCGGCAGGAAATTCACGCAGGTCCCTGTCTCTTTTGTCTTCGCCAGTTTGGGCAGAAGACCGTTTTCCAGTTCGATCGTGGGGATTCCTCTCTCATAATGGTCGTGATGCACGTATCCGTCTCTGCTGATCTTAATATCCAGATAGGTGGACAGTGCGTTGACTACTGAGGAACCAACGCCGTGAAGGCCGCCGCTTGTCTTATAGGCGGAATTGTCGAACTTTCCTCCGGCGTGGAGGGTGGTAAACACAAGCCGCTCCGCGGACATGCCTTTTTCATGGAGATCCACCGGGATTCCACGTCCGTTATCCGTAACTGTGCAGGAACCGTCACGTTCCAGAACAACGTGGATATGTGTGCAGTACCCCGCCAGATGCTCGTCCACCGCATTGTCCACGATCTCATAGATCAGATGGTTCAGACCCTTTCTGGACACACTTCCTATATACATACCCGGACGCTTTCTGACTGCCTCGAGGCCCTCCAGAACGGAGATACTCCCCGCGTTATAAGCTTCCTTTTTCGCCATGACTGTTTTCCTGCCTTTCCATATATCTAAACACTTTCTCAAACATTCGTTCTATATAATACTCCATCTATCCGGATTTTTGCAAGAAAAATATTTCATAGCAAGAAAAAAGCCAGTCAAATAAATGACTGGTTCCTGTTCTTGTCCGCTGCGCGGACCGGAAATATGAAGTTAAACAGCCAGTACGGGAATCGAACCCGTGTTTCCGCCGTGAGAGGGCGGCGTCTTAACCCCTTGACCAACTGGCCTTGTGTCAACCGACTTGCTTAGTATACATCAGC
>DWXL01000060.1 GCA_019119235.1 Candidatus Blautia excrementigallinarum
AAGCGGAAGAATCTGAAGAAAAGGAACAGAAAAAGATATGTTAGGATATATATGTAAATACGCGCCTGTGGAAATTTTCGAGTCCATGGGTACAGAAATGAAACGGATCGAACCGGATGTGACGAATTTCAATCAGGCGGAGATCCGGATGCATCCCAATATCTGCAGTTTTGCCAAAGGCGTGCTGGAAGAAGTGATGAGCGGAGAGTATGAGGGTATCATCCTTACAACCTGCTGCGACAGCATCCGCCGTCTGTACGATGTGCTTAAGGGAGAATTTCCCGATAAGTTCATTTACATGCTGGACACGCCAAGGATCACCAAAGAAGCGGGAATCCGTCTGTACGACCAGCGGATCCGGGATATGATCCGGGAATACGAGAAGTTTTCCGGAAAGATATTCAGCGGGAAGGAATTCTCCGCTTATCTGAAGACGAAACAGGAAGAACAGCAGCTTTCGGTAAAAAACGGAGCTTTGAATATCGGGATCATCGGTGCCCGGGCCAACGACAGCATCAAAAAGATACTGGGACAGCGCAGCGCCAATGTGGCGTTTGACCTTACCTGTACAGGACTTGGCAGAAAGATCATTGTGGAAGAAGAAAATGTGCTGGAAGGCTATGCCCGGGGACTTCTGAGCCAGTTTCCCTGCATGAGAATGGAGCAGGCGTCCAACCGCGACGAGCTGATCCGCCGTTTCGCAGGCAGCGTGGACGGAGTGATCTACCATACCGTTCAGTTCTGCGATAATTATGCCTATGAATATGCCTGGCTGAAAAGCTGGCTGGACCGTCCCATGCTTCTTCTGGAAACGGATTATACAAGGCAGAGCGAGGGACAGGTGCGTACAAGGATCGAGGCTTTTCTGGAATCTCTTTCTCCGGAAAACCCGGTCGTGAAAAGAAAAGGAGAGAAGACGGAACAATGTATGTAATGGGAATAGACAGCGGCTCCACATCCACCAACGCGGTCATCATGGATCAGGACAGGAAGATCAGAGCTTTTTCCGTGGTCCGTACCGGGGCGAAGTCCGGAGTCAGCGCGGAGAAGGCGTTAAACGACGTGCTTGAAAAAGCAGGACTGAAACAGGAGGATATTTCCTGGATCGTATCCACCGGATACGGGCGCGTAAGCATCACCTTTGCGGATGAGAATGTGACGGAGATCAGCTGTCATGGAAAAGGCGCGCATTATTTTAACCCAGATGTGAGGACGATCCTGGATATCGGCGGACAGGACAGCAAAGCGATCCACCTGAATGAAAACGGAGAAGTGACGGATTTTGTCATGAATGATAAATGTGCCGCGGGAACCGGCCGTTTCCTGGAAATGATCGCCAGGACACTGGAAGTGAGCCTGGACGAGCTGGGAGCCATCGCTCTTACTTCAAAAGAAAAGATCGAGATCACCAGTATGTGCTCTGTGTTCGCGGAGTCAGAGGTGATCTCCCTGATCGCAAATAATAAAGAAAAGGCGGACATCGCCGACGGCGTATGTCATGCCATTTCCAATAAGGCCTTCGGTCTGATGCGAAGAGTGGGCATGGAGCCGGGCTTTATGATGACCGGAGGCGTAGCCAAGAATCCCGGCGTGGTGAGGGCCGTTGAGGAAAAAATCGGCGGCAAACTTTACATCTGTGAAGAGCCGGAGATCGTAGGCGCTGCAGGAGCGGCCCTTTACGCTCTGGAGAAACAGGGCCTCTGACCGGCGGGTGGAGACTTTATGAAAAAACATCTTCCCCTTCTGGGAGCCGGACCGGCATATGTATGTGTGATCATTCCACTGACGGCCGCAGCTTTGATCCTGAAATACACAGGTATGATTAATCGCGGCAACATTCCGGCGTTACGCCTGCCTTTTGGCGTTGCCGGAGGGATATTGATCCTTCTGGGAATCCTTTTGTGGGCGCTGGCAAATTTTCAGTGTCATATCAGCGAAAATATCCAGGCAAACAGACTTGTGACGACAGGGATCTACGGACTGGTAAGGAATCCTATATTAAGCGGTCATCTGCTGGTTAATACCGGAGTCCTTCTCTGGGCCTTAAATTGGTTCCTGATAATACTTCCGTTTCTGTACTGGCTCTATCTGACCGTGCTGCTGCGTGCCACAGAAGAAAAATGGCTCAGAGCCCTGTATGGGCAGAAATATCTGGAATACTGCCGCAGAGTAAACCGGTGTATTCCCTGGTTTCCAAAATAACATGAATGTGTTATGCGCTGCGGTCAGCCGGAAATATGATTCCGGCCTGCTTCCGGGCTTCTGTAAGGATTTCAGCGGCAGTCATACTGATATCCAGCATTTTCTCTGCCGTCTGAAAATCCTTCTGTTCTATAATTCTTATAAATTCTATGAATTCATAATACATACGGTGCCGTTCTTTTTCAAAGGAAACGGTTTCTGTATTCCCATGATTATCAGATAATTCGTATTCACATATCCGGCTGACCGGCGCTGTCATGCGGATATAACCCCCGTCTCCCTGCAGCGTGGAAACCAGCGGAGCCTGACAGTCTTTTGCCCCGATGCACACGGCCTGAAAGGAGCCGTAATCCATTGTGAGGACGCCGCTGGTGTCGATGTCCCGTTCCACATTGGCATGGTAGGATACGGCTTCCGGTTTTCCGAACAGACCGGCCAGGAAATGTATGTTATAGACATTCAGATCCATCAGCGCGCCGCCGGACCTGGCCGGATCAAAGGCGGGAAGAACCGTGCCTTCTCTGAAGGCGTCGTAACGGCTGGAATACTGGCTGTAATTCAGACTTGCGATCTTCAGCCGTCCCAGCTTCGCCAGATCTTTTCGGAGAGCCTGGTAAGCGGGCAGATAGTGAAGCGTCATGGCTTCCAGGATCATAAGACCTTTTTCCCGCGCTAATTCTCTTAATTCAAGAAGTTCGGACGGGGTGGAAACGGCAGGCTTCTCTATGATCACGTGTTTGCCCTTTTCCAGGGCCTCTTTTGCATATGCGGCATGGAGGTCATTCGGAAGGGCTATGTATATGGTATCCACATCCTGGCCGAGCAGTTCGCTGTAATCGGTAAAGTAGCCGTCCAGGGAATACTGCGAGGCAAGTTCTTCTGCTTTTGAGGCAGAACGGACAGTGCTGAGAAGATAAATTTTTTCAAATTCCAGCTCCGGAGTTACCGGAAGCATGGTTTTCACGATTTTTCCTGTTCCCAGAATACCAAGCTTCAAGTTTTTCCCTCCTGTTATTTATATATTTTTGCCGGTATGATAGACAAAGTTTTCATAATCTTCTATAGACAGAGGTCTGGAGAACAGATATCCCTGTCCTTCTTCACAGCCGGTATCTATCAGGATATCGAACTGTGCCTGAGTCTCCACGCCCTCGCAGACTACATTGTAACCAAGCCCCCGGATCATATCTACCAGTTTCTGCAGGAAAAAGATTCCTCTGGAGCTGGACTCACAGTTCTGGATAAAAGCTCTGTCCAGCTTCACCGTATCCACCGGAATATCGATTACAGAATTCAGTACGGAATAACCGGCTCCGAAATCATCCATGGCAGTATGAATCCCGGCTTTGCGAAGCTCCCGGAACCAGCGTCTGGCGCTCTCGTATTTTTCTACAGT
>DWXL01000061.1 GCA_019119235.1 Candidatus Blautia excrementigallinarum
GTATACAGTGTGTTTGCCATGGCTGTGGTCCTTCTTCTTGGCAGATACATGATGTGGATATTCGTCAGTCCGTCCGAAACGGAAGTGATCGATGTCGCGGTGCTCTATTTCCGTACAGTGTTCTGGTGTTATCCCTTCCTGGGAAGTATTTTCCTTTACAGGAATACCCTTCAGGGACTGGGATATGGACTTGTTCCTATGCTGGGCGGCGTGTTTGAGCTGATTGCCAGAGCGGGAATCGTTCTTCTTGTGGCGGGCCATACCAGTTTCGTGGGCGTCTGCCTTTCCGACCCCGCAGCGTGGCTGTCCGCCCTGATCCCGCTGGTGCCGTATTATATCTACATAATGAAGAAGTGGAAAAAAGTGTGACGGAGCCGGCTTGTCCGGCTGAAAGATTGGACGTCAGGCGGTAAATTTAGCTTTCATGGGAATTAAAGAATGATATTCGGAACAATGTTCGGAACGATATCAAAAAAAGTATGATATTGTTCCGAACATTGTTCTTTTACATAGATAGCGCCAGTGAACAAGGGGACCGTATTGTCCCCTTGTTCACTGACGCTCAAATCGATTTAGAAATTGTTATATTAAAAATACATGGGAATTTATTTGGCGTGCCCAAGGAGGGGGAGTGTGAGGGGGACCTTCGGGCTTCGCCACTCTGAGATGGTCCCCCTCACATATCTTACTTCCGAAACGCCGCCCTTTTCCTTTCTCTGGAATCCAGTATCCTCTTGCGGATGCGGAGGCTCTTGGGTGTTACCTCCAGAAGCTCATCCTGATCGATGAACTCGATTGCCTGCTCCAGGCTGAGGATCCTGGGCGGAGTCAGCTTCAGCGCCTCGTCGGCGGAAGAAGAACGCGTGTTGGTAAGATGCTTCGTCTTACATACGTTCAGCTCGATATCCTCGGCTTTTCCGTTCTGGCCGATAACCATTCCGCTGTAGACTTTTTCGCCGGGGCCGATAAAGAGAACGCCGCGCTCCTGAGCGGAGAAGAGGCCGTAGGTAACGGCTTCGCCCGGTTCAAAAGCGATCAGGGAACCCTGTTTGCGGTACTGGAAATCTCCTTTATAGGGAGCGTATCCGTCAAACATAGTATTCAGAATACCGGTTCCCTTGGTGGAGGTCAGGAATTCGTTGCGGAATCCGATAAGGCCGCGGGAAGGAATGTGGAATTCCAGACGCACGGAACCGTCGCTGGCGGTGCTCATTCCCTGAAGTTCGCCCTTACGTTCGCTTAATTTCTGGATGACTGTTCCGGAAAATTCCTCCGGAACATCCACATAGGCAATTTCCATAGGCTCCATTTTCTTGCCGCGTTCGTCGAAGTGGTACAGAACCTCCGGCTTGCTGACCGCAAATTCGTAACCTTCCCGGCGCATGTTTTCGATCAGTACGGAGAGGTGCAGCTCGCCGCGTCCGGAAACCTTGAAGCATTCGGTGGTGTCTGTATCCTCCACGCGGAGACTGACGTCGGTGTTCAGCTCCCTGTAAAGACGGTCGCGGAGATGGCGGGAAGTGATATACTTTCCTTCCTGCCCTGCCAGGGGACTGTCGTTTACCATGAAGTTCATGGAGATCGTCGGCTCGGAGATCTTCTGGAAAGGAATCGCTTCCGGATTATCTCCGGTGCACAGAGTGTCGCCGATATGGATATCGGAAATACCTGAGATCGCCACAATGGAACCTACAGAAGCTTCTTTTACTTCTACCTTATTCAGTCCGTCGAATTCATAAAGCTTGCTGATCTTTACCCTTTCGTGTTTGTCCAGATCATGGTGGTTCAGAAGGGTCATTTCCTGATTCACGGCGATTTTTCCGTTCTCTACCTTGCCGATACCGATCCTTCCCACATATTCATTGTAGTCGATGGTGCTGATCAGTACCTGGGTATCCGCTTCCGGATCGCCCTCCGGAGCGGGGATATATTTCAGGATAGTCTCAAAAAGCGGAGCCATATTTTCCGGCGTGTCCTTAAGGTCAAGAACCGCATGACCGGATTTTGCGGACGCATAGAGGAAAGGACAGTCAAGCTGCTCGTCGGAAGCGTCCAGATCCATCAGAAGTTCCAGTACCTCGTCGATCACTTCGTTGGGACGGGCTTCGGGACGGTCAATCTTATTGATGCAGACAATGACATGAAGATCCAGCTCCAGGGCTTTTTTCAGTACGAACTTGGTCTGGGGCATTGCGCCCTCAAAAGCGTCCACAAGAAGGATCACGCCGTCTACCATTTTCAGCACACGCTCTACCTCGCCGCCGAAATCCGCATGTCCGGGGGTGTCGATAATGTTGATCTTAACGCCCTTATAGTGGACGGCCGTGTTCTTGGACAGAATGGTGATGCCGCGCTCGCGCTCGATATCATTGGAATCCATGACACGCTCCTGAACCTCCTGATTCTCGCGGAAAACGCCGCTCTGTTTCAGAAGCTGGTCCACCAGAGTTGTCTTTCCGTGGTCAACGTGAGCGATAATGGCCACGTTGCGCACATCTTCGCGTTTGATTTTCATAAAGATCGAAATCCTTTCTTTTTACTTCTATATTAATGTATTTTTTTCAATATAATACGA
>DWXL01000062.1 GCA_019119235.1 Candidatus Blautia excrementigallinarum
AAAAAAGCCTCCCGCAGGGGAGGCGTGTATGTAAAACAGGGAATATCCAGGGTCTTGTTAAATCATGGATAAGGAAATCGATAATGAATTTATGAAAATAGCTTAAGCTGGGATATTCCCTGTGTTTACCAGGTTATGTTTCATCCGGGCCGCCGTCTGTCGCGGCCCGGTATTTTATTTCAGATGGAAAACAGCAGCTCTCCGTAAGCGGGGTAGGGAAGCATGGAGTCCGGGAGGAGGACTTCAGCCGCGTCCGCGGATTCACGGAGACTTTCCATATCTGCCAGTACGGTTTTCTGATAGGTCTTTGCTTTTTCCAGAGGATCCGTCATGGACTCTGCGTCTTTTGTATCCTCATTCAGTTTATCCAGTTTTTCCGTCATGGCGTCTTCCAGAGCGGTGAGTTTTTTCAGGAGAGCGGTCTCGCTGGAAACAGAGATATCCGGAACAACGCTTTTTTTCAGGCTGGCGGTGCGGGCTGTCTGCTCCATGCATGCGGATACAGCCGGCAGCAGTTCTTTACGGATCATTTCAGCCATGGTGCAGGATTCTATGTGCAGTGTCTTGACGTAATTCTCAAGTTTGATCTCATAGCGGGAATAGAGTTCCGCCTTCGTAAAGATCTTATGTTCTATAAGGAGTTTTTCATTCTTCTCCGAGATCATATGGGGCAGGGCGTCAGGCGTGGATACCAGATTGTAAAGTCCTCTCTTTTCCGCTTCCTGTACCCATTCGTCTGTATAGCCGTTCCCGTTGAAGATCACCCGTTTGTGGGCGGAGATCGTCTCTTTCAGCAGGTTGTGGACTGCTTTCTCCATCTGCTCCACGGGAACGTCTTTCAGTTCTTCCGCGAACTGGCGCAGTACCTCGGCCACGGCGGTATTGAGAATGATATTCGGGTTTGCCACAGAGGAAGAGGAACCCAGCATACGGAACTCGAATTTGTTTCCGGTAAAGGCAAAGGGTGAAGTACGGTTCCTGTCAGTGTTGTCTTTCATAAAATGCGGAAGCACTTTGGCTCCGATATCCATCTGGACAGCGTCGTGACTGTTGAAATACTGATCGCTTTCGATAGCTTTCAGCACTTCTGTCAGTTCGTCTCCAAGGAAGACAGAGACAATAGCCGGCGGCGCCTCGTTGGCTCCCAGCCGGTGGTCGTTTCCGGCGCTTGCCACGGAGATACGGAGAAGATCCGCGTAATCGTCCACTGCCTTGATGACGGCGACCAGGAATACCAGGAACTGTGTGTTCTCCGCCGGAGTTTTGCCGGGATCCAGAAGATTCACGCCGGTATCCGTGATCATGGACCAGTTGTTGTGTTTGCCGCTTCCGTTGATCCCTTCAAAAGGTTTTTCGTTAAGGAGGCAGACCATATTGTGTTTGTCGGCCACTTTTTTCATGATCTCCATGGTGAGCTGATTATGGTCAACGGCCACATTTGTGGTGTCGAAGACGGGAGCAAGCTCGTGCTGCGCCGGCGCCACTTCGTTATGTTTCGTCTTGGCCGGAATGCCCAGTTTCCAGAGCTCTTCGTCCAGATCGTGCATATAGGCGGAGACACGGGGCTTCAGTGTGCCGAAATAATGATCCTCCATCTCCTGGCCTTTGGGAGCGGGAGCCCCGATGAGGGTGCGGCCGCAGAAGATCAGGTCTTTTCTTTTTTTATACAGGTCTTTGTCCACAAGAAAATATTCCTGTTCCGGTCCCACCGTAGTGGTGACGTGACGGATCTCTTTATTTCCAAGAAGATGGAGTACCTTCACCGCCTGACGGTTCAGCGTATCCATGGAGCGGAGAAGAGGCGTCTTTTTGTCCAGAGCCTCGCCGCTGTAGGAGCAGAAAGCAGTGGGGATATAAAGAGTTCTGTCTTTAATGAACGCCGGGGAAGTGGGATCCCAGGCTGTGTAGCCTCTGGCCTCGAAGGTGGCGCGCAGTCCGCCGGAGGGGAAGCTGGAGGCGTCCGGTTCTCCTTTTACCAGCTCTTTTCCGGAGAAATCCATGATGATCTGCCCGTCGCCGGTGGGAGAGATAAAGCTGTCGTGCTTCTCCGCCGTGAAATTCGTCATGGGCTGGAACCAGTGGGTGTAATGGGTGGCGCCGTTTTCAATGGCCCATTCTTTCATGGCGACCGCCACGGAATTGGCCACGTCCAGCTCCAGGTGGGTTCCGTTCTCAATGGTTTTTTTCAGGGCTTTGTACATGTCTTTGGGAAGCTTGCTCCGCATGATTTTATCATTGAAGACAAGGCTGCCGTAGATTTCAGGAATATTCAGTGCCATAATAATTATCCTCCTCGATTCTGTTCTGTGATACAGTGCTTTCCCAGGAAATAAATTTACAATGAAAAAAGGCGCTCCGGATTTCTCCAAAGCGCCTTTGCTTTATGTGTTGTAGTATACACAAAAAATCCGGGTTGTCAATAACCTTTTTGAAAAAAATTTATTTTCTGATCCGCCGCGGGGCTTGACAAAAATCCGTCTTCCACTATAATGACAGAGTAAGCAAAGACGCTTCGGACCGTACCCGGAGTGTCTTTTTTTATTCCAAAAGAAATATTGTGATGAGGAATTCAGGGAGTTGAAGAGAACTTCAGAAGGAGGATACCAAAATGGCCGGATTAAAGGAAGCCTGCGGCGTTTTCGGAATTTATGACCTGGACGGAGGCAATGTGGTTCCGTCAGTTTACTACGGACTGACCGCCCTGCAGCACCGGGGGCAGGAATCCTGCGGGATAGCTGTCTCCAGAACAGAGGGGGAGGCCGGGAATATCTGTTTTCACAAAGATCTGGGACTGGTAAATGAAGTGTTTCATGAGGACACGTTGGCAAAAATGCAGGGAGATATCGCCATCGGCCATGTGCGCTATTCCACTACGGGAGCTTCCGTGGCGGAAAACGCCCAGCCCCTTGTACTGTCTTATATCAAAGGGACGCTGGCTCTGGCGCATAACGGAAACCTGATCAATACGCCGGAACTTAAGTGGGAACTGATCCAGAACGGAGCTATCTTTCATACGACAACCGACTCGGAGGTGATCGCCTTTCATATCGCCAGGGAGAGGGTGCATACAAAGTCCGTGGAGGAAGCGGTCCTGAAAACGGCAAAAAAGCTGAAAGGCGCCTACGGACTGGTGATCATGAGCCCAAGGAAACTGATCGGCGTGAGGGATCCCTATGGACTGAAGCCGCTGTGTCTGGGAAAAAGAGGGAACGCCTATATCTTCGCCTCGGAAAGCTGCGCGCTGAAATCTGTGGGAGCGGAGTTCATCCGGGATGTGGAACCGGGCGAGATGATCACGGTGTCGAGAAACGGAATTGAATCCAATAAGGAACTGGAAAAGAAAAAACACGCCCACTGTGTGTTTGAATATATTTACTTCGCCAGGCTGGACAGTACGCTGGACGGCTTAAATGT